>CALMKU010000089.1 GCA_937866945.1 uncultured Tolumonas sp. | reverse complement strand
GATCATCCAGAAACAGAGTTACGTCTTATTGCCTATCCGTTACTTGCGGTGAGTTTGTGGCCATCGCAAGATAAACCGCCAAAAAATGTGATGTTTATTAAGCAACAGCTCACCGATGAAGATATAGAAAGACTTATCATTTCAGAGTTGATGCAACACATTTGTTTTTATCCCGAGCCTGATGAAAGACTCTGTGAGTCTGTTCGTTTGCTGCTCAATAGCGCTATATCAGAAACTGTTCGTCGGTCTTATTTCGGTAAGAAAAAATTATCACAAACATTTTTTGGGCAAATGATTGGTTTAACAAGAGAGCAATTGGCGCATGGCGCGGATAAGATCAAAGAAAAAAATCGATCACAGATATCGCGTCAACATTCAGCTATGAATCGTAATATTTTTGATGAGGTACTGAGTTAATGTCCATCGATGAAAATGCTGATGGTTCAAATAGTAAAACAGAAATAACGGCATCTGTATCGAAGACTACTGGTAGTTTTCAACCGATTGAGACACTGATTTTTTTGAACCACTCAGTTCACTCTTCGATCGATTGGGAGCAGTTGAACAATGTGGTCATCCATTCTTTAAAAGAACTAATTGATCCGGCTATAACACTGCATGCTTCATTTTTATCGTTAGTTGATGCTGAAATCAAATGGATCAATGCGTTAACGTTTACGCCAGGAAAAGACGTTGATTATCGTTCTCAAGCAAAATATTACCGATCACGATTGTCAAAGTTGCATCTTATAGGTCGCTGTTTCCTAATAGATGGCATATTGGCTGAGCTTAACCATTCAATTACTTTGAATGATGAATTATTTAAGTACTTTAAAAAGATCACTATCCTGGCTGTTTTAGCTATTCTTCGGATCAATGCACAGAATAATGTTGCCGATGATACTGCTATTGAAACTGCGATCAGAAATATTCGTTTATTTGCTGACAACATTCGGCGCTCATCGTTGACGACAGCACTATCTGATATTGAATTTGACGCATGCATTGAAGACATCATTAATTCAGTCCATGAGGAACATGAACAATGTGTACAGGACCGCTCGCTGCAAACGCAATTAGCCAATTTACATCAAATATTAAATCGGCTTTATAACCACAGAGGTAAACGAGACAGTAGTGGTGATCGCTCACTAGAGGAGAGTGAAGGCTATCTGGAAACGGTGTCAAGTTATCGTTTTGATGGTGCTCAAATTGATGTTATTTCAGATATCTACTCAGGAAAAGGAAGAAAAAAGCCTGATGCGTGGTCAGAAGAGGAACAATTGGGCAATACGCGAGATAAAGCCACGTATCTTGTTTCGCAGCCACCAACGAAACTACAAGATTTTTCAGCCCGGGTATTGCAAGCTAAATCAATAGCGCAAAGCATCTCGCTCAGAACCCAGGCATTACCCTGTTCATCGTCCATATTGAGCTCTCATCAGATACAAAAGGTTGTTGCTGAATTATTGCATTTGATGAATAACGGAAACGTAGCCGCATTACAGTTGTTTTTACAGTTGTTGCTTGGCATGACACAAAGCGAATTACTCGACTTGCCCATGTCATCCAAACCGATCCGTAAACAAGATGTAGAAGATAATACCTGTTGGTTGATATATCGCAAAGATAAGCTGACACTCCAACGTCTCGTCAAAGTTGCGAACAGCAACGTGCACAAAAGGCTTACAACCTTATTACCAAAAACCTCGTTGTTTATTTTTTTACCGCTTCCCGACATCGTACAATCACACTGGAAACCTGAGTTTTTACGCCAAGATTTATCGGAAGAAATAACCAAAGTATTGGCAACGATTAATAAAAATACAGGTATTCACGTTACAAAAACACAGATCAGTAATTTTTTACTGCATTGGTTACAAGCAACTCACGTCGATCAAGCGATAGCTGGTATTTTAGCCGGAAAGTCAGCTAAGCAATGCGCACCAATAGCGTACAGTTACATCGGGAGTGATTTTGTGCTGGATATTTGGCAAGAATATGTTGCATCGCTGGGGCTATCTGTCGTGGCTGAAAAAACAGACGAGGCCATTGGCAGTCGACTTTATCCTAGACTAGATAAATTTGCGCAGCTATTAGGGGTCTATCAGGCGCATTTAAAATCCGAGCAGCGATTTAAAAAAAGACTTGATACCATGGTTGATACACACAATGCGTTTATTCGGCATTGCCTGTTGATTTTAGGTCTGTCCACCGCTGCCAGACCGGTGAATGACATGTATGGTTCACGCCATGATTATTGTTTGCATACACGGATGATCCGGATCTCAGATAAAGAGATCCGTTCAGCGGAAGCCGGTCGGATGCTCCCACTGACTAGTCTCGCGATACAGCAACTCAAATTGCTGGAACGACACCTAGAGACGATGGTCAATCGCTTCCACTCTCGCTTTCCCCATATAGCACAGAGTGCAGAGAGGGCCTTATCCGGCGAGGGACCACTTTTATTTTGGCTTAGCGAAATTGAAATGGAAAAAGGCGGAATGTCCTACCAAATTGTTCCCATTTCACCGACATCCTTGGATGACGCTTTTGATAACTTATTACCGCTGCCTGTTAATTGGCACCGTCATGCTGTGCGCTCCCATCTTTTTTACCAAAAAATACCGTCTGTTTTGATTGCCGCATTTATGGGGCATGAGGATATGGGTCATGAATATACACACACATTCAGCGCTGCCTCATTACAAGATCTCTTTAAGATCTCCCGTGTTTTAGATCATTGGTTTTCATCAATTGGTTTGGGGGCCATTGCTGGATGGTGAATCCATTATTTGATGCGAAGAACAGTATAACGTCAGAACAGGCTGCACTGAAGCAAGGCAGAACTGGCGTGTTTGCAGCTGAACGCAGGAAGATCAATCGCCAGCTTGTTCACCTGACGATCCAAGAAAAAGCATTGCAGGCATTTGAAAAATATTTCCCCAAGATGTTTCATGAACCTCCAGTATGTGAAAAATATGATGAAAATTGGCCACGCTTTCTGGATGGACTCGGTGCGGCATTTAAAAACGAAGATCGCTATCGAAAAGGGCTTATCTTTGTTTTGAAGCTCATACAGAAAGGAAATGAAAATAGTATGTGGCAGCTGGATTTGCCCACTATTCCACTGGAAATTTCCCGGGATAAATTACCCTACGATGACCAATGGTTCAGGAAAAGCCAGGCATGTGCAGATTTTTATCATCGCTGGATAAGTTGTATTGAAAAGGAAGGTCGGATCAATTACTCAGCAGAAACGTTGTTAGCAGATCTGTTACTCAGTGCCGTGTTCCATTCAGGTATTCATACAACCAAAGCGTTACATCTCTTTGCTCAAGCAGTGTCAAATCAGGCAATGCTGTTCTCAAACGACCAGCAGATCTGGTTTGAAACCACAGATAGTGATCGTGTGACAAACTATATTGATGATCAAGGAAACAGACATACTCAGTCGCGAGCTTTCCTTGCATTTCCGACAATGGGATTAATATACCGTTGGTACCGCAATCGGGATCACTCATTCACAATTCCAGATGAATTGGAGACATTTGAACATTGGTTCAATCGGCATGTGAATGCAATTTCAGCAACCAAGATGACAGTGAAACAGCTGTGTATATATAGTCAATTATGTGTCCAACTTCATTCTGGCGTGTTTTATCCTCAAGTGCTTTCTCATGTAGCCGACATTCCGCACCTAATTTAGGAATAAACCCGCTGATATGC
>CALMKU010000088.1 GCA_937866945.1 uncultured Tolumonas sp. | reverse complement strand
GAAAAATTTGCGTAAATGGCAGGTCGGTTTTCGGTGGCTCTGGAGAGAGCAAAACAATCATACCGTAGTGATTCAGTGATAAACGCAAAGCACAACGGTAATGGCGGTTTGTGGCAAGCGACCAATCGATTAATGCATCTGCGGACAGATCCTCAATTTGTTCTGAATTGAGTAAGACCGGTGGAATGGTGATAATTTCATTTACTTTGCGCTGCAATCCCCGATCACCGATTGAGGCGACTAGCGTCGCTTTAGTGCCTTCGTTATCAGTTTTAGCATCCAGTAATATCAGACCAGTCGGATAGGAGGTATGGAACATCAACCGCTGTAATACTTTAATTAGCAGCGGTTGTAGCTTGTTTTCTCGTCCAATGGTGATAATCAAGTCATTGATAATAGAGAGTATGTATTCACGGTTCATCAGTATTTCCAACTACCGCAAAGTAATGCTGCACTATGAAACATCGGGTATCCCCAAATGCGGCGACTACCGATTTCCCCCAGTGATAAGGCGCCTGCCAATTTAGTGGCACTAGTGCAACTTTTCAGATTGGTTAATTCTTTAAGTGTGTCACTGTCTAAATGTACGCGCCGTGCGGCACAATAGAACATCAGCAGTGGCCAGCCCGAAATCTCAGAAAGATCGGTTTGTAAGCGATGACAGATTTGTGTCACACATTGGCTTTCATTAAGTGGCGGGGCGTGTAATAACACCAGTGAGGTATTTGCCGGTACATCACCGACACAAACAATGCTGCCATCGCTGTGTATCGAGACAGGAATACGAACCACGACTTCATTATTAGCCTGCAAGATCCCAAGGGGGAAATAACAAGCGTATTGATAAAAATTGTCAGCAGACAGTGCAACGCCACATTCTTCTAAGACTAACTGTTTATAAACGTCAAAAGCCGGTTGCCAGTCGATGCTGATGATGCGGTTACCTTCTGCTGAGGTGGCGCTGATCACTTTATCGGGGGCGGGGTAACTGTGCTCTAAAAGCATGCCAGCCCAGGCCGGTAATAACATACACCAGACCCCGTTTTGAATAATTCTAGATGTATCAAATAAGCAAGGCATGGGTTGAAATGTCTCGCTGCCGGCGTTAACGCCAGCATAGTGTACGCTGTCGGCCAGATGGAGATAGAGGTTTTCAACGATGGTGCCAACATCAGGCAAAATGCTGTCAAACATCATAAATAAAGTTGGTTTATCGGTATCGTTGGCCAGCTCAAGAAATGGCTCTAGTTTTGTTGCAATATCGAGCGCTGTATCAGTTCGATCAGGGATATTTTCAAATAAATGGCAAGGCGGTTGTTGGTTCAG
>CALMKU010000087.1 GCA_937866945.1 uncultured Tolumonas sp. | reverse complement strand
TAAGGTGAAAAAAATGCTTGTATTTTCTGATGAAAATCCTTGCCAAATCGTTTCGTCAACCAGATCAGACAAATACCGAACTTTTAATGACGCCTCAGGCTTTTTTAATTCCATCCAGACGGCACCATTCTTCGCGTGTCGTTGCCGGATTCATCGCAAACCACTGGCTATAAACTTCAAGCAGTTCGGGAGCCTGACTTTCCAAAATGCCAGAAATCGCCATGCGGCCCTGCGCTTTAACCAATCCACTGATGAGGCCAGACAGCTCACGTAACGGGCCGGCCAGAATATTAGCAACCACGATATCGGCTTGTAGCCCTGCGGGTTGATCTTCCGGCAGATACAATTCCAATTGGTCACTGACACCATTGCGCTGTGCATTATCGCGGCTGGCTTCAATCGCCTGTGGGTCAATATCAATACCGATCACGCGTGCGGCACCCAGTTTCAGTGCGGCTATCGCCAGAATGCCGGAGCCACAGCCAAAATCGACAATGGTTTTACCCGCGAGGTCGATACTGTCTAACCATTGCAGACAAAGCGCGGTGGTCGGGTGTGTCCCTGTACCAAAAGCTAAACCAGGGTCGAGCAATACATTGACGGCGGTAGGGTCCGGCACATCACGCCAGCTAGGGCAGATCCACAGGCGTTCACCAAACTGCATTGGTTGGAAATACTCCATCCATTCACGCACCCAATCTTTATCTTCCAGCAGTTCAACCTGATACGGTACATCTTCACTGATGTGTTTCTGGAAAAACGCGATGATTGGTGCCGGGTCGACTTCCGCATCAAACAGACCAATGCAGCGGGTATCGCCCCATAATTTCGTTTCCCCCGGTAGTGGTTCATAAACCGGCGTATCTTGGGCGTCCATGTAGGTAACGGCCTGTGCACCCAGTCCCATCAGCATATTGCTAACTTTATTGGCGCTCTTGGCAGTGGCATTGATTTTGATTTGGATCCAGGGCATGGCAATACATCGGGTTATAAAAAAGAGGGCTATTCTAACACTCGCCAGTCAACGGATTGAATCATCTTTTCCATTGACCGGCGCTAGTCCATACGAAATGGCATCAACGGATGAATTTCTCGTGGCGTCAGATCCAGCGATTGGCGTTTGGCCAAATTATGAATGCGACTTTCCAGCGTCAAGGCGATTGGTCCGGTAAACAATTCAGCCCGTTGCGTCGATAGTATTTTTATCGACATCACACCTAATTGATGCAATCGATCTCGGTCTAAATCAGCCACAGTTTCAACATCGACAATCAAACGAGTGAGATCGGCGCGCAAGGCCACCAGATTTCCCAATCCGCCCATGGCTTTTATGTAACTGATCGTCAGGTAATCAACATCGAGCAATAATTCAGGCCCGTTAGAGAGTGGTTGAGATACCGTTTCATTACTTGCTGCATTTAAAAAGTGGATCGGATGCTGGCTGATATAAACCCGTAATTCGTACAACAAGATACCGAATAACGACATGGGGATCGCAAACCAGACGCTTGGAATGCTGGCGTAAGCGATTTGTTCCTGCTGCAACCAATGACAGCCATTATTCACAAATCCAAGAACAAACAATGTATAAATACAATGCCGAGGTGCCCATAACAGCAGCAGTAATAGCATCGGTTGTGCCTGGCCTGATGCAATCATCAGTAGACTTAATATGCTATTCAAAACCCGCTTCTGGATCTTGGTTCCAGCAATGTTGATCAGTGCACGTTGGAAGATCCAAGAAATACAAAGTATCGCCAGCCATATATACGGTGACGCCAAAAAAGAGTGCCAAGGCAAGGTGGTGAGCTGCAATTCAGCGACTGTACCGCCGGATAACAACAACAGCGGTTCCAACCAAAGTAACAACTCGAAGGTTTGGTGTTGTAGCAGTAGTTGGTTAAACAGATGCAGTAAGCCAGCAACAGGCAATGACAACAACAGACAGAAAAAACCGTTGCATAACAGCACAATTGCATCACCCTGAAAGGCTCTTAACCAGGATGGTACGCGAATTTTTTGTGTAAAGGGGGTCGCCCAAACAACGGCATAGCCACTAAGTAATGCGGCAATAATATCGGTAGGAAAATGCTCAGGACTAAGGGAATGCAACAGCTTTGCCATTAAGACATAACTCAGGCAAGCATTGAGTGGCTGCATATCATATTGATAATTGCTGCGACTGATAGCGATAGCCATCGCCAGTAAAAGAGGTGCGGATTGTTGGAGCCCCTTAAAGATGGTCAACCAGAGGTGTCCGGTATAATCGATATTCGCAATCATCACCTGTGACATATGGGCAAAGGCGAGCAGCAAAATCGGTAAAATTAGCAGACGCTGTTGGTTGTCATCAAAACTGGTTGATAGCATAACACTTTATAAAACTGTGAGCCTTGTATCATTTTAGCGCAAAACGTAAAGAATAGCAGGATAAATTGTGAGGTTGCTCGCATAAAAAAGGCCGCGAATGAGCGCGGCCTTAGATAAGAAGGGGGCTTAGAGACCTAACTTCTTGTGTAGATAGTGAATATTAGTGCCGCCGTTGTGGAAGTTTTCATCCCGCAGGATTTCTTTGTGTAGTGGAATATTGGTTTTGATCCCTTCCACAACAATTTCATCCAGCGCCTGACGCATACGGGCGATAGCAACATCACGGTTTTCACCGTAGCAAATCAGTTTGCCGATCATGGAGTCATAATGTGGTGGCACGGTATAGCCAGAATAAATATGCGAATCCCAGCGTACACCTAAACCACCCGGTGCATGGAACCACTGGATCTTGCCTGGTGCAGGCAGGAAGGTTTGTGGATCTTCTGCGTTGATACGACATTCAATCGCATGGCCGCGAATATGAATTTCATCTTGTTTGATCGACAGCGGCTGACCGGCAGCAATTTTCAGCTGTTCTTTGATCAGGTCCACACCGGTGATCATTTCTGTTACCGGATGTTCTACCTGAATACGGGTGTTCATTTCAATGAAATAGAACTCACCGTTTTCGTACAGGAATTCAAAGGTACCGGCACCACGATAATTGATCTCAATACAAGCACGAACACAACGTTCGCCGATATAGCGGCGCATATCTTCCGTGATGCCTGGTGCCGGCGCTTCTTCGACTACTTTCTGGTGACGACGTTGCATCGAGCAATCACGTTCACCCAGATAGATCGCATTACCCTGACCATCGGCTAATACCTGGATCTCGATATGACGAGGATTTTCCAGATATTTCTCCATATAAACCATGTCGTTGCCAAAGAACTGGCCCGCTTCTGATTTAGTCAATGCAACTGAGTTTTGCAGTTCTTCTTCGTGGCGGACAACACGCATACCACGGCCACCGCCGCCGCCGGCCGCTTTGATAATGACGGGATAACCAATACGTTTCGCAATTGCGGCATTTTGTTTGGCGTCATCACCGATTGGGCCACCTGAACCAGGCACACATGGCACACCGGCTTTTTTCATCGCTTCAATAGCTGAAACTTTATCGCCCATCAGACGGATCGTTTCTGCTTTCGGGCCAACGAAAATAAAGCCAGATTTTTCTACCTGCTCAGCGAAATCTGCATTTTCAGACAAGAAACCATAACCGGGGTGGATAGCCACTGCGCCGGTTACTTCTGCTGCGGCAATAATAGAAGGCACGTTCAGATAAGACTCTTTCGCTGAAGGCTTACCAATACAGATGGTCTCGTCTGCCAGCTTAACGTGTTTCAGATCGCGGTCTGCGGTGGAATGCACAGCTACCGTTTTGATGCCAAGCTCTTTACAGGCGCGCAAAATACGCAGAGCAATTTCACCACGGTTAGCGATGACAATTTTATCCAACATAAGAAGCTCTCTTATTCGATGATAAACAGAGGCTGATCAAATTCAACGGTATCACCGTTCTCAACCAGAATGCTTTTCACCACACCCGCTTTATCAGACTGGATCTGGTTCATCATTTTCATCGCTTCAACGATGCACAGTGGATCTCCCACTTTTACCGCTTGACCCACTTCGACAAACGCTTTCGCATCCGGGCCTGATGAGCGATAGAAAGTACCGACCATCGGTGAACGAAGTGTATAACCACTAACTGCTTCTGGCGCTGCCGCATTAGCAACTGGTGCAGCAGCAACGGCAGCCTGAGGTGCCTGTGGTACTGCAAAATTGACCATAGGTGCAGCCTGACCGCTGACAGCACGGCTGATGCGAACTGATTCTTCACCTTCGGTGATTTCCAGTTCAACAATGCCGGATTCTTCAACCAGCTCGATCAGTTTTTTGATTTTACGGATATCCATTTGCATTCTCAGTTCAACTTCTTCTGCTTGTTCAAATAAGGGATGACCGTTCCAGATAACGGACGGCCGCAG
This sequence comes from uncultured Tolumonas sp., assembly GCA_937866945.1. Taxonomy (GTDB): domain Bacteria; phylum Pseudomonadota; class Gammaproteobacteria; order Enterobacterales; family Aeromonadaceae; genus Tolumonas. The sequence continues at coordinate 2,398 of CALMKU010000087.1, read as the reverse complement.
TAAGTGCGAATTCATACCCATCAGCACCTAAACCACAAATCACGCCTTTGGCCACATCAGACAAATAGGAGTGATGACGGAAGGGCTCTCGGGCATGAACATTCGATAAATGAATTTCGATAAACGGAATAGCTACACCCAACAAGGCATCACGAATAGCGACACTAGTGTGGGTGAAAGCTGCCGGATTGATGAGGATAAAATCAGTTTGTCCCATCGCCTGATGGATGGTGTCCACCAGTTCGTATTCCGCGTTAGATTGTTTGTGCGTCAGATCAACATTCATGCTAGTAGAAAGTTGTTGCAGACGACTGACAATATCGTCGAGTGTCGCAGCACCGTAGATCCCGGGTTCACGTTTTCCCAGCAGATTCAGATTCGGGCCGTTAAGCACTAAAATGCGGAACTTTGCAGTCATTGAGTCGCTATCCTCAGTAAACATGCAGCGATTTTTCATTTTCCTAAAACTCAAATTTTTTTGTATTCAAAAACATCAGAGCCAAGGCGGTTTTCGTGATAATTGGCAAGATTACCGCAGTTTCTTGTACGTTGTCAGCATTTTCGTTGGAAAAACCGCAAAAAATGGCCAATAGCGTGTTCCTGACAAAAACAACAACACAGCAACAGTAACTTTGTAAAAAGAGTTGGTTTATTGATGCACCTGACCGGCAAGCGCGGTAGAATATAACAATACCCTAACATGACGCCATGAGTCAGGAGACACTTAATAATGCTGAAGCGTGATATGAACATCGCCGATTATGATCCGGAGCTGTGGGCTTCAATTGTGGAGGAAACACAGCGTCAGGAAGAGCATATCGAGCTGATTGCTTCTGAAAACTACACCAGCCCACGTGTAATGCAAGCACAGGGATCACAGTTAACCAATAAATATGCGGAAGGTTATCCTGGTAAGCGTTACTACGGTGGTTGTGAGTTTGTCGATAAGACCGAAACGCTGGCTATTGAACGCGCGAAGACCCTGTTCGGTGCTGTGTACGCAAACGTACAGCCACATTCTGGTTCACAAGCGAACGCGGCTGTTTATATGGCACTGCTGAAACCAGGTGATACTGTATTAGGTATGAATCTGGCACACGGTGGTCATTTGACTCACGGTTCACCAGTTAACTTCTCCGGTAAACTTTACAACATCATTCCTTACGGTATCGATGCGACCGGTAAGATCGATTACGTCGAGCTGGAACGTCTGGCACTGGAACATAAACCAAAAATGGTACTGGGTGGCTTCTCTGCTTACTCTGGTGTTGTTGATTGGGCAAAAATGCGTGAAATCGCTGACAAAGTAGGTGCCTACCTGTTTGTTGATATGGCGCACGTTGCTGGTCTGGTCGCTGCGGGTGTTTATCCAAACCCAGTTCCACATGCTCACGTTGTTACTTCAACTACGCATAAGACTCTGGCCGGCCCACGTGGTGGTTTGATCCTGTCTTCTGTGAATGATGAAGATCTGCACAAGAAACTGAATTCTGCTGTGTTCCCTGGTTCACAGGGCGGCCCGCTGATGCACGTTATTGCTGGTAAAGCGGTCGCATTCAAAGAAGCGATGGAACCAGAATTCAAAGCTTACCAACAGCAGGTCGTGAAAAACTCGAAAGCGATGGTAGAAGTGTTCCTGGCGCGCGGTTACAAGATCGTGTCTGGCGGTACTGAAAACCACCTGTTCCTGGTTGATTTCACTGATCGCGAACTGACTGGTAAAGAAGCGGATGCGGCTTTGGGTCTGGCAAACATTACTGTAAACAAAAATGCAGTACCAAACGACCCACGTTCACCGTTTGTAACCTCTGGTATCCGTATCGGTTCACCATCTATCACTCGTCGTGGCTTTAAAGAAGCGGAAGCGAAAGAGCTGGCTGGCTGGATCTGTGACGTGCTGGACAAACCAACTGACGAAGCTGTAATTGCAGCTACCCGCGCGAAAGTGCTGGATATCTGTAAACGCTTGCCAGTATACGCATAATCAATATTTGCGTATGTTGAAAACAGTCGGCCATGTGCCGGCTGTTTTTTTATGGGCTTTCTACATCAGCGGTTATATCCGTTGTGGGGTATTTAACCTGATGTTGCTGATAAATATATTCTTGTAATTTTTCATGTACATTAGAATCCAGCGTTAACCGAATTGCCCATTCCTGAGATTTATTTTTCCGCTTTTTACTTCTGACAATGACCCCGGTCAGTGGAATATAAATTCCGAAACCAGAAAGTATCCCATCAAAACGCTCTCCCAAATTCAACGTCAGCATATGATCCCGAATAAGTAATCCGCTGACCGAGATATTGATAATCTCAAACGGTAATGTTTCACCGTTGCTATTTAGTAATTCTAAATCGGTTGGGTTGTCTAATCGCCAAAGCCGTTGTCCGGCAGTAG
>CALMKU010000086.1 GCA_937866945.1 uncultured Tolumonas sp. | reverse complement strand
CAAGAGACGATCGTCACATTCGGCTGTCAATGGGGGACGGGTGAACGGTTACGGGTGTGCTGAAAGTCGAAGATCTGAAGAAAATGGCCAAAGATCCGATCGTGTTTGCAATGGCCAACCCGGCACCGGAAATTTCACCGGAAGTAGCCGCACCGTATGTCCGCGTGATGGCGACTGGTCGTTCTGACTATCCGAATCAGCTGAATAATGTGCTGTGTTTCCCCGGTATCTTCCGTGGTGCGCTCGATTCAGGCACCAGTCAGATCACCGAAGAGATGAAGCTGGAAGTGGCCAAAGCGATCGCCTCCGTGGTGTCTGATGACGAATTGAATGAGAACTACATCATTCCGGATATTTTTAACAAAGAAGTGGTAAAACGGGTCAGCGCCGTGGTGGCTGAAACCGCACTTCGTACCGGTATGGTCAAGGAACGTCGCAATAAGCTGGAAAGCCTGACTGTGTAAATCAAGGGATGTAACAGCGCACGTTTCATACACTCACTCAGGATGGGGTATGGAACGTGCGGGATTTAACAGGCTTAAATTTGTAATGGAGGTAGAATAATCATCGCAACTCAGCCAGGAAAATCTCAGGTGTTTAAACAAAACTCTCCGCTCAAACTACGTACCACAATCACATTACTGGTGTGTTCTGTGATTGCCGTCGTCTTGTTTGTCGTGCATTCGGTGTATCTGTAGCAGTCAATACAGCAATCTAAGCTGGGTCTGGAAGAAAAGGCCATCGCGGTGTTACATACGCTGACAGTGACCCCCTTTATTGCGCAAGCCCTACAAACACCGATCTTATTACCCGCATTACAGGATTATGTCGAACAGGTGCGACGCCAAAACGATCTGTTATTTATTGTAGTGATGGATATGCAGGGCATCCGGCAAACCCACCCTGATCCTAGCAGGATTGGTAAGCACTTCGCGGGTGGCGATGAAGTCAAAGCACTGCATGGGGAAGAATCCATCTCAGAAGCCCAAGGTACGCTCGGCCCTTCATTACGCCTCATTAGTCCGCTATATGATGCAACGCATCAACAGATCGGCGCTATCGCGGTAGGCATCTCAACCGCGAAAGTGGAACAGACTATCGCCAAGAACCGTTGGATCACCTATTGGGCTATTATTTTTGGTGGTTTGATCGGGACGTTGGGCGCTTTTATTCTGGCGCGCCAGATCAAGAAAATCATGTTCGGCATGTAGCCATCAGAAATCGCTGCGCTGTTGGAAGAGCGCAATGCCATGCTGCAATCGCTCAAAGAAGGGGTTATCGCCGTGAATGCCGATGCCCAGATCACCTTGATTAACGATGAAGCAAAACGACTGTTACGCCAAAATGGCGAACTGGAAAATCTGCTGCTGATGGAAAGTAGCAAACACTGGCCCGCCTTGTTGCATCTGCGGCAGGTGTTGGAAACCGGACAAGCCGGGCAAGATGAAGAAATTGATTTTAACGGCAGCACCTTACTGACTAACAGCGTGCCGGTGCGGGTAAATAATCAGGTGGTTGGCGCAATCGTGACATTCCGGGATAAAACCGAAGTCAGCCAGTTGGTACAACGCCTGACGGGCATCTCGCATTACGCCGAAGCCTTGCGGGTGCAGGCGCATGAATTCATGAATAAACTGCATGTCATTCTCGGCATGGTCAATCTTCGTGCCTATGATCAGTTAGAAACCTATATCATGGATACTGCCAATCACTATCATACTGAGGTGGGCTCGTTGATCCGGCAGATTAAAGATCCGGTGATTGCGGGTTTTATCCTGGGTAAAATGAATCGCGGACGGGAAATTGGCGTTGAAGTCAGCATTACGCCCACCAGTTATCTGCCGGAATCGGCACAAGCCGAAGTGACGCATGAGTTAGTCACCGTGCTGGGCAATTTACTGGAGAATGCCATGGATGCGCTGGATGGTCTTGAGTCACCGACAATCGTATTAACGTTCGATCATGATGATAGCCGCTTACGCTGCACGGTGCGCGATAATGGTAACGGCATCGATCCGGCGGTATTACCGCATATTTTTGAGCATGGTTTTTCCACCAAGGGCACTCGTCGTGGTATTGGCCTGTTTTTAGTCAAACAGAGTCTGGAAAAATTGGGTGGCAGCATTGAATGTGAAAGCAATAAGGGCGTGGGCACACGATTTATTGTTACCTTACCGTATGCCATCAAGGAGAACGGCCTGTGATTAATGTATTGATTGTCGATGACGACCCGATGGTGGCCGAACTGAACCGCCGCTATCTGGAACAGGTAGATGGTTTTCGCTGGCAAGGCTCAGTTTCGACCATTCAGGCCGCCAAACAGATGCTGCTGGAAGGCGATACGCCGATCGATCTGGTGCTGCTGGATATCTACATGCAGAAAGATAACGGGCTGGATCTGCTGCCGGTGATCCGCCAGATGCCGAATAATGTTGATGTCATCATGATCTCGTCGGCCAGCGATATGCCGGCCATCAAGAAAGCACTGCGTTATGGTGTGGTGGATTATCTGATCAAACCGTTCCAATTTACCCGCTTTCAGGAAGCCTTATCGGCTTACCGCGAAGAGCACCAGTTATTGGAACAGAATGAAGCGCTCAATCAGTCTGAGTTGGATACGCTGATCCGTCGCAATAATAGCCGTGTCGCACCGGACAAAACCAAGTTGCCCAAGGGTTTAACCAAACTGACACTGCAATCGGTATGGGACTGGGTCAAACAGAGTCGAAAACAAGCTTTTTCTACCGAAGAAATGGCTGCCGAGATTGGCATTTCACGGGTGTCTTGTCGCAAATATCTGGTGTATATGGCCGAGATCGGTGTGTTAGATACCGATATTTTTTATGGCTCGGTTGGACGGCCCGTTTATCTGTATAAGCTGGTGCCGGCCAAAATTGAAGTGATGGATGCCTTATTACGTTAATGAATAGGTTACATTAACGAAAAATACGCCAGAACCAGAATGCTGTGCTGGCGGTGTTTGTAAGATTTCTAACGAATGGAACTGACTTGCTATGTCGGTTCATCTTAGATTTCTTTGCTGAAAAAGTAATGTTTAAATAACTAATGAAACCCTCTTTCACGTTAATAATCGGGCTTTTGTCCGTATTTTTACTTACTTTGCTGTCGGTCTGACCTCAATTTCATCTATCATTGATGCAAACACCATATGGGCCGTTTATATCTGTTTTCCAGATGTTTACATTGGCCAGTGCTATGCGCCATAAATTGGGTGCTTTAATGGACTTCGAGTTAGTGAAAAAATTAATGGTGACTACCCGGCTGCATAGGCAGATTCTCAATCGTGTTGGTGTGATCGTTATTGCGTTGGCTGTATTGGTCACTGCCAGTTGTCTTGGCATTATGAGC
>CALMKU010000085.1 GCA_937866945.1 uncultured Tolumonas sp. | reverse complement strand
CGCTCATTCGGTGCCGCATACACCAAAATCTGAGCACCGTACTGTTCAATCAACCACTGTGCTAATTGAGCAAAATAATCGATAGGCCAGCGTTTATAGCTTCCCAAAGAATTAACACCTAATGCAATCAATGGACGTTGCTGGTCAATGCCCGCGGCTGATAATGTTTGCTTAGCCTGCGCCAGCTCAACATCTGACAACCAGAGATGATAATTACGATCTTCTTTCGCCAGCTTAAGCGGTTTCAATAATGAAAACCGATCATCCAGCATAGAACAATTACCTTGATGTTCGGTATCCAAACCAAAACGGACAATCCGGTTATGACCTAATCGCCAAGGAAAAGCATCAAAGCCAATACGCATCTTAGCGCCACTAAACAAACAGGTCAGTAAACCGATCATTTGTCCCTGGCTATTAATGACGACATCATAGTGCTGTTGACGTAATTGCATCATCAAGCACCAGAGATAACGCCAGTTATTGCGCCGTGACTTATCAATTACAATCAATTTATCAATATAGGGATCACCTTGTGCCATTCCAGCACAATAATCCATCACCAAATAATGCACTTCGCTGGTGGGATCATTCTTTTTTAAATTATCGCACAGTGCCGTAGATACCAATACATCACCGATTTGTTTGGTCTGCACTACCAAATATCTCACAACACTTGATCCCTTTACTGCGGTTTTCATAAAAAACACAAATGCACATTAAGCAGCAATTGTGACATGTTTATGTAAAAATGTGCCTCCTCGGTAGACTAAAGATTAGAAAAAACAGAGGTGAATCACGTGGATATCTTTTACAGAGAAGTGTTTCATATCTGGTTTGTTGTTTTACAATTTTTATCGTGATCCGCATAATACCGCCACCGCTAATTTGCTCAGTCCAGCTATGCCTCTTTTTTCTGTGCCACCGAAAACCCTGTGCCTGATCCGTCTTTCTGCTATTGGCGACTGTGTTCATGCTGTTGCTATGGTGCAAGCCATTCAACGTCAATGGCCACAGACCCGTATTGTCTGGATCATGGGCAAATTAGAAGCACAATTGCTGGGCGATCTACCCGGTATTGACGTGCTCCATTTTGATAAAAAAGCTGGATTTCGCGGCTATTGGCAAATCTGGCTCCAACTGCGACATATCAGATTTGATGCCTTATTGCATATGCAAAGTGCATTGCGTGCCAGTCTATTGCGACTAGGAATCAGAGCCAAAACCGTGTTAGGTTTTGATCAACAGCGTGCAGGTGATGGTCAGCAATATTTCACAAATTGCAAAGTAAAATCACCTGAATCCCTTCATGTGCTTGACGGTTTTATGGCTTTTGCACAAGAACTGGGTATTCAAGATCTGACGCCTAAATGGTTTATCCCAACCTCAGACATCGATGATGATTGGGCTCGAAAGCAAATTGATGGCAAACCGACCCTTCTGATTAGCCCCGCAGCAAGTAAAGCATTTAAAAACTGGACGACTGCAGGTTATGCTGCGCTGGCAGACCATGCGGCCAGTAAAGGCCTACAAGTTTTCCTGTGTGGCGGGCCCAGTGTGGTTGAGCAAAATATGGCACAGGAAATAATCAGCCAATGCCAAAGTACGCCACGAAATTTGATCGGTAAAACAAACCTAAAACAGCTAATGGCGCTAATAAAGCAATCACATATGGTCTTAGCGCCAGATACCGGCCCCACACATATGGCAACCGCTGCGGGAGTGCCTGTACTTGGTTTATATGCTCACCATAATCCACAACGTACTGGTCCTTATCACTGTCTACAGTATGTTGTCAGTGTTTATGAAAAACTCATCACTCAACAAACCGGTAGATCACTGTCTGAATTAGCTTGGCGTACTCGGCTCAAAGATGACCTGGCGATGCAACAGCTCAGCATTGACCAGGTTAAAATGGCCTTTGATACGCTACTTAACGATTTTCCACTAGCAGACGAGACCAAGCATGAATAACGCAACAATTGCCGCTGTATTAATTGTCAAAAATGAAGGGGAAAATCTGCGGGCCTGCTTACAATCGGTTGCGAGCTGGGTGGATGAAATCATTATTCTCGACTCCGGCAGCAGTGATAACACCGCCGAAATTGCCGCTGAATTTAATGCCCGATACGACATAGAGCCAATTTGGCAAGGTTATGGCCGTCAACGCCAAATGGCTCAGCAACGTGTAACAGCCGATTGGTGCTTCTGGATAGATGCCGACGAACGAGTCACTCCTGAACTACAACAAAATATTAAAGCCGTCTTGCAACAGCCAGATCGTAATATAGCCTATACCATCCCCCGACTGAACTGGGTTTTTGGTCGCTATATTCGCCATTGCGGCTGGTATCCAGACCGAGTGATCCGTTTATATCCGACCAAATTAACCCGCTATAACGCAGCATTAGTGCATGAAAAAGTAGAGATTACTGCCAGTATGCAGCTTCAGCCTTTACAGGGTGATCTGGTACATATCCCTTACAAAAATTTGGAACATTATCTGGTGAAATCAGCTCGGTATGCAAAAGCATGGGCCGATGGTAGAGAGGCCAAGGGAAAAAGTAGCAGTTTATTACAAGGTATACTGCATGCTCTTGGCTGCTTTAGTCGGATGTATATACTGCAGGCTGGTTTTCTCGATGGTAAAGCAGGCTTCTTACTTTCCGTCTTATCAGCACACTCCACTTTTGTGAAATATGCTGATCTATGGTTACGCAGTCAAAAATAACAGAGTAAATATTGTTTACCATCAGCAGAAATTAACTAGTGCATCCAGCCACACCACCAAAGTCGGATGGCCTCTGCACATTGTGACATATTCAGCAGTCCCATATTCTGCTCGCTGAATTCACCTTCCGGCGGTGAAAAAGCCAGGTGCCGCCCTTCACTATTTAATGGCCGCCAACGCAGAGGTGTCGCAGAACGGCGTTGGGGGAAAAAACCAACCGTTGGAACATCCAGCGCAGAAGCCATATGTAATGGCCCGGTACTGCCAGCAATAAACAATTCAGCGTTCGCCAATACCTGAGCAAAACGAACTAAACCATCACGAGAAACATAAACTGTAACTGGAACATCCATATTCCGTAGTAGTTCTGCTAATTCGTTGGTTTTTTCTTCTTCTCCCGGGCCTGCGGTTAACAAAAAGTGTCGTTCAGGATGGTATTTATACAAACACACAACCAGTTCCGCATATTGCGCCACTGATAAATTATTCGCCGATCCACCGCTACCACAATGCACCATAACCCACGATGATGAAGGTGCTATATCTAATACCTGAGCTGTTTCCAAGCGAACTTGTGACAATAACTCTATTGGAAAAACTAAATATGGTGCTTCAGGTTCAACAATATTCAATTGATGATCTGCTAAAAAAAGACGAATCAGGTCAAGATTATACTGATATTCTGGCTTTTCTGAGTGAGATCGTCGTTGTATCAAACGGTGATTGTAAAAAAATTGAGCCAACTTTGTTGCGGGAGCCAAACGATAAGGAATTTTAGCACGCCATAATAACCAACCAATTCGTCCGGTTGAAAATAGTGTAATAGCCGCGTCAAATTGACCTTTAATCTGTGTCAATAACAACGTTTGCTGTTCTTTAGATGCGTTTTTACCGGGATCAATGATAACTTCATCAATCCAAGAACATAATTGTGCTAATGGAGCAGTATAACTTGGAACCAAAGCCGTGATGTGACAATCACAAGACTGCTTTAACATAGCAAAACTGGGCCAGGCCAGCATAAAATCGCCAATCTTATCATTTCGCACGACCAGTATTCGCATATCTGCTCCTGTAGCCCGCATAGCAAAAAGCCCTGAGCTAATGCTCAGGGCTTCGTATTAGTTGGCGGAGTGGACGGGACTCGAACCCGCGACCCCCGGCGTGACAGGCCGGTATTCTAACCGACTGAACTACCACTCCGCACTTTTCTTCCTATGCTCGCTTAACCGTTGTCACCCAGTCAAGGTCTTCACATTAATTAGGAGCCTGGCAGTGTCCTACTCTCACATGGCGAATGCCACACTACCATCG
>CALMKU010000084.1 GCA_937866945.1 uncultured Tolumonas sp. | reverse complement strand
GACATTCTGCTGCACTACCCTTATCACAAATTCAAATACATGACCGAGATCTTACGGCAGGCCTCTTTCGACCCCGCTGTTGTCTCGATCAAAATGAATATCTACCGTGTTGCCAGTCAATCGCGGGTCATCGACTCGTTAATTGATGCCGCCAACAACGGCAAACGCGTGACGGTCGTGGTTGAACTACAAGCTCGTTTTGATGAAGCCGCCAATATCAAATGGGCAAACCGCCTGAAAGATGCGGGTGTGAAAGTGCTGTTTGGCCTTGATAGCCTGAAAGTGCATTCTAAGCTTTGTCTGATCACCCGTCGCGAAGGTGATGAACAAGTGCGCTATGCGCATATCGGCACCGGTAACTTCAACGAAAAAACAGCGAAGATCTATACCGACTTCTCACTGTTTACCCGTCATCCGGAAATTACTGCCGAAGTTGATAATGTATTTGAATTTATCGAGCACCCTTATCGTCGGATCAAATTCAATCACCTACTGGTATCGCCGATCAATTCACGGCGTTATATCTACCGCTTAATCGATAATGAACTGACCAATGCCCGAGCCGGATTACCCGCTGAAATTACTATTAAGATCAACAATCTGGTTGATCTTGGTATGGTGCAACGTTTGTATGCGGCCAGCCAGGCAGGTGTGAAAATCCGCATGATCATCCGTGGCATGTGTTCATTGGTGCCGGGTATTCCAGGCATCAGCGATAACATTTCCATTATCAGTATTGTTGACCGTTATCTGGAGCATCCTCGCGTCATGGTGTTCCACAATAATGGCAATCCGAAACTGTTCATTTCATCAGCCGACTGGATGACACGTAATCTGGATCATCGCGTGGAAGTGGGTACGCCCGTTTATGATGAGCGCTTAAAACAGCGCATCATAGATATGCTGGAAATACAGTTTAATGACACCACGAAAGCACGTGTGATTGATGCGGATCAACGGAACAGCTATGTTCCTCGTGGAAATCGTCGTAAAATTCGTTCTCAAATCAGTATTTACGAATACCTGCAACGACTGGAGTTACCAACAGATGCCGAATAACATGCTTGCTGCGATCGATCTGGGTTCCAATAGTTTTCATATGATGGTTGCCCGTGTAGTTGATGGTCGCTTACAAGTTGTCGATCGGTTAAAAGAGCGGGTTCGTCTGGCCGAAGGCATGGACGAATTCAAAAATCTGTCGGAAGAAGCCATGCAGCGCGGGCTCAATTGTCTGGCGCTGTTTGCTGAACGCATGCAAAGCATCCACCCCGATGCTATTCGTATCACCGGCACTTATACCCTGCGTGTTGCTCATAACGCACAGCACTTTATTGAACGCGCTAAATTATTGCTCGGTCATCCCATCGAAATCATTTCTGGTTTGGAAGAAGCACGTCTGATTTATCAGGGGGTTTCTCATACACAGCATACGCAAGGTCGTATGCTGGTGATTGATATTGGTGGCGGTAGTACTGAACTGATCATCGGTGAAAAATATCTGCCGATGGCTCTGACCAGCCGCAAAATGGGTTGTGTAACTTTTACCAAGCAATTCTTCAGTAATGGTAAATTGTCAGAAAAGAACTTCAACGCCGCTATCTTTGAAGCATTACACCAGTTGGAACCAATCCTGACCCAATTTACCACGCTGGGCTGGCGTCAATGTCTGGGCAGCTCGGGTACCATCAAAACCGTGAAAGAATTGTTGCTAGCGAGCGGTGGCGATGGCCAAATTACACTGGCCGGACTTGAACATCTGAAACAACAGATGGTTCAGCAAAAATATATTGCAGAACTGAGTTTACCTGAGCTGACTGACGACCGACGACCTGTGATTGCAGCCGGTGTATCTATCATGATTGCATTGTTTCAAGGGCTGGGAATCGAGCAAATGGAGTATTCTGACGGCGCATTACGTGAAGGGATCTTGTATGAGTTTGCTTCACGTCAGGAACAACATGACACCCGCGAACAAACCGCCAAAGGGCTGGCGGATATGTATCACATCGACATTCCGCAGGCTCACCGGGTTAAAAAAACAACCTTAGCACTGTTCGATGCTGTTTGTGTTGACTGGCAACTCTCTTACGAACAAATGCGTCCCCTCATTAGCTGGGCAGCAGCACTGCATGAAGTCGGGCTGGTCATTAATTTTTCCGCCATACAGCGTCACTCTTCTTATATTTTACAAAACTCTGATCTGCCGGGGTTCAACCAGGAAGAACAGCAAGCACTGGCTTCGCTGGTGCGCTTCCATCGTAAAGCGATCAAAGCCTATGAATTCAGCCCGATCCCTAACTATGAAGATCAGGCCATCTGGCGCTGTATCCGAATTTTACGTATTGCCGTGGCATTGAATCATCGCCGTCTGGATGAGCTGTTACCGCACATTGGCATCCGGGTTATTGGCGATACCATGACGTTAGTGCTTCCTCATCGCTGGTGCGAGAACAACAAATTGCTGATGCAAAATCTGGAACGCGAGCAAAAATACATGAAAGCCATGCTCTGGGAGCTGGTGCTGGAAGTGGTTAATTAATTGCTTAAGCAAAAAGATGGGAGATGCATTTTCTGTTATTTTGTCGCTGTGATAAGCGTTTAACCGCTAGAAAAACTAAATAAAACCCGGCTACTGTTACTGGTCCTGAAACATGACGGATCATAACAGTGCCTGTTAGTGCCTGCAAAAACGGCATAAATTCATACAGCAAATCAGGCAGTAACCATTTCTTTTGCGGAGCCGATGCATTATCGGTTCGGCGATATGCTGAACGCATGATCCAGATCGCAGCACCAACAAAATAAAAGACAGACGCCGAAAAAAGCAGCAGCGGAAGATCTGCAAAACTAAGTAATAACACGCCCATCGTTAAATAAACTGCCGGCAATGCTTCATAGATAATTAAAGGAATCATGCCTGAATCTCCGGTATGCCCATTTCTGGTACCACTAAATCCAGTTTCAATGGCACTTCCCACTAATTGGATTATAGAAGAAGAGTCATATGAGGTGTTTTATTTGACAGGTTTCTTATTTTGGATCAATTTATTGGTTATCTTTTAAACGCTGTTTTTCTGCTTTCTTTTCTGCCCGACGACGTCGGAAAAAATCACTCAACTGCTGACTGCAGGCTTCAGACTCCACACCAGCGGTAATTTCTACCACATGGTTATGTCGGGGATCGCTCAGAACATCAAAAACTGACCCAGCGGCACCGGTTTTCAGATCACTGGCACCATACACCACGCGCGCAATACGACTGTGGATCATCGCACCAGCGCACATAACACAAGGTTCTAGCGTGACATATAACGTCGCACCAAGTAGCCGATAATTGCCTATCTGCTCTCCGGCCTGCCGGATAGCCATGATTTCGGCATGAGCACAAGGATCATGCTGACTGATAGATAAATTCCAGCCTTCACCAATTGCTTGATTATCCAACACTAAAACGGCGCCCACAGGAACTTCTCCTGCTTGCTCAGCGCGTTCCGCCAACTGCATTGCATAGCGGATCCAATGAATATCTTGTT
>CALMKU010000083.1 GCA_937866945.1 uncultured Tolumonas sp. | reverse complement strand
CTGTGCATTAGCACGAGCATCATCAATGGCCTGTGGTACGATCTCAATACCAATCACTTTTTGTGCTTGCTGTGCCAGATATAGTGAAATGGTGCCGATACCGCAGTAAATATCAAATACCGTCTCATTACCTTTGAGCTCTGCGAAATACAGTGCAGTCGCATAGAGTTGGTCGGTTTGTTGTGGGTTAACCTGATAGAACGAATGTGCCGATATAGTAAAAGTTAACCCGTGTAATTCATCTTCAATAGTCTCACTGCCATAACACACACGTTGTTGTATGCCTAAGATGCGATTAACACGTTCTGAGTTCACATTGTGGATCACGCTATCAATGCCGTCGATCGCTGCCAAAGCAGTCAGTAATTCTGCTTCCTTTGGTAAATCGTCGGTCAGTGTCACCAGTACAACCATGCATGAACCCGTTTTAAAGCCATGCCGGATCATGACATAACGAACACAACCCGTATGATTGGCTTCATCGTAACCGGCGATATTGAAAGCCTTCATCCATTGGCGGATCGCTGCAATGATTGTTGTCGTCTGTTCGTGTTGCACAGGACAAGCCGCGATATCGACAACCTGATGGCTGTTTTTCCGATAGAAACCAATGACTGGCTCACCATTTTCGGTGCGCACGGAATAGACCGCTTTATTACGAAAAGCCAGCGGTTGTGACATACCAAGACATGGTTCAACAGAACTCATTATGCCTTTGCTCTGTAATGCATCAACAACCTGCTGCTGTTTAATTTTTAATTGTTCGCTATAAGCCAGATAAGCCAGTTGGCAACCACCACATTCCGTATAGCTACAATGTGCTTCTATGCGTTGTGGATGCGGTTGAATGATACGGATCAGATCAGCCTGAGCGTATTTAGGCTTGATGCCATGCAACATCACTTCTACTTGTTCACTAGGAAGTGTGCCGGGAATGAAAACCTTGCGGTCATGCCAATTAGCAATGCCATCACCCTTATCAGTAAGAGTATCGATAGAAAGAGTTATGGGGTGCCAGTGATGCGGCATGGTGTCTCCGGAGGCGCTCAGAATAAGGTCGGCTATTTTAACTAAATGTACGGATAGGCAGAAGGAAAAGCCGGAAAATGTTCCGGCTTTAATATATAAGGCAGAATTTATTGTGCAATAAAACGGTAACGGGTTAGATGGCGATACGTTTGCCCCGGCAATAACCAAGGATCGCCTAACTCAGGACGATTCGGGCTATCTGGAAATAACTGAGTTTCCAGACAAATACCTTCATAGTCATGATATGGTTCTTCGCTACCCGCAGGGGCCCCAGCCAAATAGTTACCGGTATAAATCTGTAACCCGGGTTGGTTCGTCAGAACATCCATCGCCAGCTTTTTATCGG
>CALMKU010000082.1 GCA_937866945.1 uncultured Tolumonas sp. | reverse complement strand
ATTGGCCGCTGCTCTGGTATCCTTAGCAGTTAGCCATTTTTAAATCCCCAATAGGTTATGTTATGAGCAAAAAGTTTTATGTTTCGTGGGAAAATCTGCATCGTGAAGCGCGTCGTCTGTCGCGTCGTCAGCTTCCTGCAAGCCAATGGAAAGGCATCTTAGCGGTTAGTCGTGGTGGGTTGGTTCCTGCGGCTATTATGGCGCGTGAACTGGGTATCCGTTTTGTTGATACCATCTGCATTTCCAGCTACGAACATGATTCACAGGGTGATTTAAACGTTTTAAAACGTATTGATGGCGATGGTGAAGGCTTCCTGATCGTCGACGATCTGGTGGATAGCGGTAACACCGCACGCCTGCTGCGTGAAATGTACCCGAAAGCACGACTGGTTACTGTGTTTGCTAAACCGAAAGGCGAGCATCTGGTCGATGACTTCGAAGTGTCTATTCCACAAGACACATGGATCGAGCAGCCATGGGATATGGTGCACTGCTTTGTTCCGCCAATTTGTGAAGAAAATCAGTAAACAAGCAAGGCTTCCGATGGGAGCCTTTCTTTTTAGCGCCACAAAGAGCATAAATAGAGAAAACCGTTCGCGGAGTCACTATGTCAGCCCCATCCGACAAGAACTTAAGTGAAACTTTGTTCAATAAAGTTCAACCTTACAAAATTCGTGAAACTTCTACTATTTCCAGTTCCGGCAATCCATTGCCCTGCGAGCCACAAGAGCAGTTCCTGATTGACGGGTTGTGCACCCCTTCGTGGTTTCGGGTTTTACGACGTGCATTTTGGATCTGGCAAGGTGCGGAACCAATTGAGTTGGAAGAAACGCTGGCTCGCATCGCTACCAGTGATGGCGAACGGACTAACCCGCAGCAAATCGATACTGTGCAGGGTTTTATTCCCGGTAACTGGTGTTATGAGTGGAGTCAGGTGGCGGGTGAACATAATCGCAAGGCGAAAGAGGCCGATGATGCGGGCGAAGCCTGGATCGCCAAAAAAGAGTATTTTCTTGCTGCCCGTTACTATTCTATTGCCAGTTATCCACATCTGAAAGGTGATGAACTGGCTGAACAAGCACAAGTACAAGCTAACATCGCTTACCGTGAAGGTGGCCGTTATCTGCCGGTGCCACTGAAAGAGCTGAAAGTGCCGTTTCGCAGTAAAGAGATCAAAGGCTATCTGCATCTGCCGCATGACGATCACCCGGTGCCATTGGTGATGGTGACCGGCGCTATTGATAGTCTGCAACTCGATTTTATTCGCTTGTTTGAAAAGGTGCTGGAACCGCTCGGTATCGGTATGTTATCGCTCGATCTACCCGGCTGTGGTTATTCCAGTCATTGGCCGCTGGTGGAAGACTCTAGTCGTTTACACCAGGCAGTGCTGCAATATCTGAAAGATGTACCCTGGGTCGATGACCAACGTGTGGGGATGGTCGGTTTCCGTTTGGGTGGTAACGTTGCGGTACGCTTGTCTTATCTGGAACAGCTACGCCTGAAAGCCGTGGTTTGTGTAGGGCCGGGCATGCACAACTATTTTACTGATCCGGCGATATTTGAGTTATCACCACCGATGATGCGTGCCAGTCTCGCTAACCGGTTAAATATGGATGCCTCCGATTGGGATGCTGTGCAAAAAAGCAGTCAGGTGTTTTCACTAAAACGCCAAGGGTTGGTGGGGGTGAGTAAAACGCGGGTGCCGATTTTAAGTATTGGGCATCGCCGCGACTTTATTTGTCCGGAAGCGGATATCCGCATGTTGGCATCATCTAGCCTAAGCGGCAAAGCGGTGGTGCTGGATAAAGAACCGGTCAAAGAACAAATGCACCGAATGTTAAGTGAAATTGGTGAGTGGTTACGTCTGCATTTTAATCTCTGATACAGAGATCGCGTAAAATAGCTGCGAAATTCCATTGCAGGGGGCGGTTAGCCTCCGGTATAAAGAAGCCCTTCATGGAGGGTTATCGCAGCAATGAAAAGCAAAACCATCGTCGTCAAGCTGGGCACCAGCATTCTTACCGGCGGCACACGTAAACTGGATCAAGCTCATATGGTTGAGTTGGTTCGTCAGTGTGCTGCTTTGCATCGTCATGGGCATCAAGTCGTGGTTGTTACCTCCGGCGCTATCGCCGCAGGTCGTGAGAAGTTGGGTTACCCCGATCTTCCCCCCACTATGCCCAACAAACAGATGCTGGCGGCGGTGGGGCAATGTCACCTGATGCAAGTGTGGCAGAACCTGTTCAGTATCTATGGCTTACAGATCGGCCAGCTGTTGTTGACCCGTGCTGATCTGGAAGATCGCGAACGCTATCTGAATGCACGCGACACGTTGCAGACACTGCTGCATAACCGCATTATTCCTGTTATTAACGAAAATGATGCGGTTGCGATTGCAGAAATTAAGGTCGGCGATAATGACAACCTGTCTGCGCGAGCTGCTATTCTGGCCGATGCAGATCTGTTAATTCTGCTGACCGATCAGAAAGGGTTGTTTACCGCCGATCCGCGCACCAACCCAGATGCGACATTAATTGAAGAAGTCACGGAAATCACTGATCAACTGCGTAGTCTGGCGGGTGATAGCGTGAGTGGTCTTGGTACCGGTGGTATGTCGACGAAACTGCAAGCCGCTGATATTGCCTGCCGTGCCGGTATTGAAGTGGTGATCGCCAGTGGTAAGACGCCGGAAGTGGTGGGGCGTTTGGCGAACAATGAAAAAGTCGGCACCCGCTTTAAAGCACAGGCCAACCCGCTGGAAGGTCGCAAGAGCTGGATTTTAGCTGGCCCGCAGTCGCACGGCGAAATTCACATTGATGCCGGCGCGGTGAAAGCGGTGCATGACAAAGGCTCTAGCTTGTTACCGAAAGGGATCACGCAGATTGTCGGTGAATTCGGCCGTGGTGAAGCGGTGCGCATCATTACGCCTGACGGCAAAGAGTTGGCGCGTGGCATTACGCGCTATACTGCTGATGAATTAGTCCGTGTACGTGGCCATCACTCGGATGAAATTGAAGCTTGCTTAGGTTATGGCTATGGTCCGGTGGCAATCCACCGTGATGATATGGTCTTGCTGTAAAGGAGAATGAACATGAGTTTATTAGCAATGGGCAAGGCCGCCCGCGATGCCTCGTTTGAATTAGCTATTGCCGCTACAGCCCGTAAAAATCAGGCCTTGTTAGCAATGGCCGATGAGTTGGAATTGCAGCAGGATGTGATCCTGGCTGCCAACGCCAAAGATATTGAAGCTGGTCGCGCATCCGGTTTAACCGATGCCATGCTCGACCGTCTGCTGCTGAATGAATCACGTTTGGCAGGCATTGTTGCCGATGTGCGGAAAGTGGTGACACTGGATGACCCGGTGGGTGCTGAAATTGACAGTCGTGTGCTGGAAAATGGCATGCGCTTATCACGTCGTCGCGTACCAATTGGCGTGATTGGCGTTATTTATGAAGCGCGCCCGAACGTAACGATTGATATCGCCGCTCTGTGTCTGAAAACCGGTAATGCCAGCATTCTGCGTGGGGGACGTGAAACCTTCCATTCCAACATGGCGTTGGTGCAGGTTATTCAAGCTGCACTGGCCAAGAGTGGTTTGCCTGCGGCTTCAGTGCAATACATTGAAAGCCCGGATCGTGCTCTGGTGAGTGAGTTGCTGACCATGGATCAATACGTCGACATGATCATCCCACGCGGTGGCGCAAACCTGCATCGCCTGTGTAAAGATCAAAGCACGATCCCTGTCATCATCGGCGGTTTTGGTGTCAGCCACTTATACGTGGATGAAAGTGCAGATCTGGTGCGCGCTATTGATGTAATTGATAACGCGAAAGTACAACGTCCTTCGGCTTGTAATGCACTGGATACCTTACTGCTGAATGAGAAAATTGCCGCCAAAATTGCACCGCTATTGGTGGCGCGCATGAACCAGCAGAAAGTGACGCTGGTGGCTGAACCGCAAGCATTTGCTCTATTGCAAGCGGCGGGGGCCAACCAATTACGTCAGGCGGGCGATGAAGATTTTGACACCGAATGGTTGAGTCTGACGCTGGGCGTGAAAGTGGTGGCGGATGTTAAAGCGGCGATTGCGCACTTGCAGGAACATAACGCCTGCCACTCTGATGCGATCCTGACCAACGATTTACGTCATGCCGAGTTGTTTATCAACGGTGTAGGTTCTGCGGCGGTATATGTCAATGCATCAACCCGTTTCACTGACGGTGCGCAGTTTGGTTTAGGTGCTGAAGTAGCCGTTTCTACGCAGAAACTGCATGCCCGTGGCCCGATGGGGTTAACTGAGCTGACCAGCTATAAATGGATCGGTCAGGCGGATTATCTAAGCCGCAGTTAAGACGAGTCATTGAGTTACGGAATAAAAAAGCCACGTTGTTCTAACGTGGCTTTTTTTTAATGGAGCATTTTTGTGAACTGTTCCAGTATTTTAATTTCTTCATTAACCCGTTCTGCACCTGCACGGGCTGATTCGATCGCATTGTCCAATACTTGATAATTGGCTTTGTCCAAGAGATTAAACTGCTCTGCGAAGGCTGATTTTTCTAATAACTCTAACTGCTGCGAGATTTTTTTGATGCTGTATTCCATATCGAGCAACTGCGTAGTTATATTTGGCATTTGAGTCCGGTAATATTCCTGCTTCAAAATAACTTCTTTGCGGATCTTACTGAGTATATCCATCTGCTTCAGTTGTCGTTGTAGCTCGTAATTTTGAAACTGCGCATAAAGAATTGGGAATAAATTGACCGATTCGTCATAAAAACACTCGTTACCATCTTGTTGATGGAAGAAAAAAAGCCCCGTTACGGTTTGATTCACGTTAATGCCATACAACTCACCAAAAGTAGAGAAACCACCAACAGGGATAGTATCGAAGCAATGTATTTTCGATAAACTATCCGGATTATGTTTTCTGCGTAATACGCAGTCGTTCAATATGCCTCCGACAGGAGTGACATTATTTTTGTTTGCCATGAATTGCCGGAAATCTCGCTCGGTGCAATCGACTAAATCCAGCCGTTTAACCAAATGTAATTGTTCGCCTACTGATATGTTTCGAAAAAATGAGACCCGATCAGAGGAAAAATCAAAATGGGCAATACTCAAAATAAACAGCTGTTCATTGAGCTCAATAGCAAAGCTGTAGTCTGCCATTTTTTGCTCTAACTCTTCATTCGTACTAATTTTGAAATGATTTTTTAATGCATCAATGAAGGAAATAATGTGATTGTCATGGGTTAACACCGATTTTATCCAGCGTTGTTCTTGAGATGCTTCGGTGACGAGAAAAGAGACATCTTGTTTTTCAAAATTATGTGAACTGAAAATGGCGTAATGATAAGTGGGCGCTATTTTAAGAAAAGCAATCACCGCATGGCCTTCTCTGACCTGCTTTCCATCATAAATATAGGTATTTTGTGAGTCAGGTTTGCTTCCGGCTGACCCCCCAATAAAATGGCAGGGATACCGCCGACTGCAATAAACAGCTTCACTAAAAAATGATTCTGAAGCACTGAGCCCATCGAGAAATGTCAATGCTACCGTATCATGATGTTCGATGGGGAAAGGTACAGAAAGGCGACTAAGTGACTGCGCTATGCGTTGCACCCGATCATGGTGCGAGATATTAATTTCCCCCCGCTTTAAATCATCATTATTGAGTGGCACGCTGACAATTTTGACCTGCTGTAATAATGTTTGATCAAAAGCCTGTAACACAATCGAATGCCACTCACTGTCGGTGCTGCAATATAACGATGTTGTTGACACTGGCGGCGTAGACAATTCACCGGCTGTTGTTGTCGCTAATAACTGGCACTGAGGTGCTATGTTTTCTAAGTATTGCTTCAGTATCAGGCAGCTTTGATTAAAATCGATATGTGGACTGATATACGCAACTAAGAGCGCAGGTTCTGCGATTTTGGGTAACCATTCCTGCAGATCTTGTGACAGCTTTTGTGCAGCAGAGCGTAATACATGGACTACGGGCCGATTATTGGAGGAGCCTGCTACTTTTTTTCCAAAAAATGAAAACATAGGCACGTCCTGGTTAATCGATTCAGCTATGGCATTTCTTGCAACCAGGCTGATTATGTATATAAGTTATTATTGTTATCCCCATTATTTATAGAACAGTTCTGGCGACACAAATGTGCTGTTACTCGGAATAATCAAAAGAAATAAATGATCCTGCAACAGAGACGATTTCCCGACTATAAACAGGCTATAATGCGCTATTGCCACATTTTCTTTTTAAGATGCGGGATAGCCCGCAGCCAAATTCAGACAGGTAGATAGTCGTTATGATAAAACACAAAATTGATGTGATGATCTCGGAAGAGGATGTTCAGGCCAAAGTGGCTGAGCTGGGGCGTCAGATCACCGCACATTATCAGGGAACCTCAGAGCTGGTTCTGGTTGGCTTATTGCGCGGTTCGTGTTTGTTTTTGGCTGATCTGAGCCGTCATATTGATCTGCCGGTGAGTCTCGATTTTATGACTGCATCCAGTTACGGCAACAGCACGACGACTTCTCGTGAAGTGCGCGTGCTGAAAGATTTGGATGATGAGATCAAAGGCAAAGATGTGTTGATCGTGGAAGACATCATCGACAGCGGTTTTACCTTAAGCAAAATTCGCGACATCATCGGTTTGCGTGAACCCAAATCACTGGCGATCTGTACGCTGCTGAACAAACCGGCGCGCCGTGAAGTCCAAGTACCGGTCGAGTGGACAGGCTTTACCATCCCGGATGAATTTGTGGTGGGTTACGGTATCGATTACGCCCAGCTGTATCGCAATCTGCGTTTTATCGGCAAAGTGATCCCGCAAGAATAAACCTTCCAAGCCACCAGTTCGGTGGCTTTGTTATTTACGCAGGAAATTGGCGGCCATCAGTTTGCCTAAACGACGCGATTCGGGATGTCGCCAGCGAATACGGGCCGGAATCGTTTGAGTTACAGGTAAGGTCAGCGGTTTATCTTCCATCAAGGCCATCAGCATGGTGAAGGCATTGAAGGCTAGGGCGGTATAATCCTGTGCGATGCTGTCGACATGCAGCGGCATAAAATCCAGCAACTCGTGATCATCAAAGCTCGCCAGATGTAAGCCCTGTTGCATTTGCGGATTTTGATTCAGATATTGCAGCACGCCTTCCAACAGCGAGAATGAAGCGGTGAACAACGCTTTGGGTGGGCGCCCTAACTCATTGCAGACCTCTTCCATCATGTCATAGCCCGAATACGAGAGATAATTGCGCTGACGTATCCATTCTGGGCGCACAATCACCTGCGCTTGTTGCAAGCCCTGTTTATAGCCGGTCAGTCGTTGTTTGCTCGGTGTCAGGCTTGGTTCGCCACCAAAGTAGTACACTTCTTCTGGTGATTGGGTGCCCAATATCTGGATCAGATTAGCAGTGGCGGTGGTCGCATCAGTCATGATCAGCGGTAAGCTGGAGTCACCAATCTGACGACCGAGTTGCACTACCGGTACATAACTGTGGATCTTGCTATATGCTTCATCGCTGGTATTGCTTGAGATAACAATTAAACCATCAACCTGACGTTGCAGCAGATTATTAACCACCACACGCTCTTGCTCCGGATCTTCATCTGAACAGGCGATGATGATCTGAATACCGGCATTCCGAAACAGCGATTCCAGCTCTTTCGCCAGACTGGCGTTGGTGAACTGGGTTAAGAAGGGGAGCACCAAACCAATCGTGTGGCTGCGTGACGAGCGTAACGCACGGGCATGGAAACTGGGTTGGTAGCGATGTTCTTCAGCAATCGCCAGTATTCGTTGCTGGGTATCTTCCGATACCCGATATTCATCGCCTTTACCATTCAATACCAGACTGGCGGTCGCCTTAGAGACGCCCGCTAGTTCTGCGATGTTGCTGATAGTAATACGGTTTGGTTGTTTCACGTCAGATCCGATAGCGGGTAGCTTTTTTATTCTATCACGCATGCCGACAACAACCAGTGATGAATTGAGAGTGCACCGGGCCCTTCAAAGCGTAAACTTTTTTCGGTCGGATCCGGGAAATAACGCGCGGTCATGCACGCTTCGCCATTATTGATAAATAACTCTAATGACGAGCTATCAAGCAACACCTGCAACGATTGTAATTTACCAAACCAATACCGCGATTCTTTCTCTTGCGTGCGCCAATTCAAGCGAGTCAGCGCAAGACATTCACCATCCCAGTGCAGGCCGGCATTCTCACGTAACGATAATGAGAATGGCCCGTCAACATTCAGCAACAATTCGGCAGAAACACCATCAAATAACGGCGCTTCACTGGCAGTGCCTTGCCATGTTGTCCCCGAACCTTGTCGCAGCTGTTGCAATTCTTTGGCTGGTTGTTGATATAACTGACCATCACGGAAGAACAGTTCGCGCGGGCAGGTCATACAATCAACCCAGCCATATTTCACTGTGGGCTGCGCCAATTCATTATTGTCGGGCATGCCTAACCAGCCAAACATCAAGCGACGGCCATCGGCAGTTTCAGTGGTTTGTGGTGCATAAAACTCAAAGCCCAGATCCAGCTCATGGAATTCACCATGCGGGAAGGTGCCTTGCTGATAATCGAGTTCACCGACGAAATAGCCGCATTGATACAAATTCAGATAACTGTATTGTTCTGCCGCCAAGCCTTGCGGGCAACATAGCAATATATCGTGACCATCCAGATGAAACAGATCCGGGCATTCCCACATATAACCAAATTCTTTCAGGCCATTGAGATGGGTGCCGGCAATTTCACTGATCAATTGCCACTGTTGCAGGTCATTGCTGCGATAAAATAGCACTTTGCCTTTAATATCCGGCGTTTGTGCCGCTAGTACCATGTACCACAAGCCATCGTGTTGCCACACTTTGGGGTCACGTACATGACCGGTATAACCTTCTGGCAGCGGAATAACTGGCCCTAGTTTTTGGTAGGTACCATCAGGCAGCTCTTCTGCCAGACACTGATTGGCCGTTCTGGACCCATCGGCATATTTCACATTACCGGTGTAGAGCAGCGTGATTTTGTCATTGTTTAATACGGCTGAGCCGGAATAACAACCGCTGATCTCATATTCTTCCGTTGGCAGCAGTGCGACAGGTTCATGACGCCAATGTACCAAATCAACAGAACTCCAGTGGCCCCACCATTTAGCACCATGGCGGCAAGCGAGGGGGTTCCATTGATAAAACAGGTGGTAACGATCATGGGCTTGAATAAAACCGTTTGGATCATTCAGCAGGCCCACTGTTGGTGCCAGATGCCAGTGCAAACGATACGGGTCACTGGCTGCAATAAGTTGCCCGGTCATTAACGACCGGGCGAGTTGTTTCAGTAAAGAAACTTCAGACATTATTCTGCGTCCGTGTTGTAACGCAATACGGTAGCGATAGCAAAGGCGGCACCGAAAGCGATAACCATACCGATGATATAGGTCAGTACTGAGCTGGATTGCACAATCGCGATACCAGGAATACCGGTCAGGCCTACCGCAGTCATACCAACTTTGCTGGCGACAACCCAAGCACCGCCCAGTGCACCACCGGCTAATGCTGCCAAGAATGGTTTCACAAAGCGCAGGTTAATACCGAAGATAGCTGCTTCCGTGATACCCAACAGACAAGAAACACCAGCCGGGATGGCAATGGATTTGATGCGCGCATCTTTGGTTTTGAAATAGACTGCCAGACATGCACCACCTTGCGCCACGTTCGCCATGGCCCAGATTGGCAGCAGGAAGTTCACACCCACGCTCTTATCAGCCAGCAGGCCCAGTTCAATGGCATGGAAGCTGTGATGGATACCGGTGATCACGATGGCAGAATAAGTACCGCCGAATATCAGACCAGCTAACCAGCCTGCATGTTCATACAATGTAGTCAGTACGAAGGTAATACCTTCACCTAAGCTGCGGCCAGCAGGGCCGATGAACAACAGTGAAACAAAACCGGTGATCACAACAGTCAGGAACGGAGTCAGGATGATATCCAATGCATCTGGGATCACGCGACGCAGTTGTTTTTCCAGATGGCTCATGAACCAGACCGCAATCAAGACTGGGAAAACTGTGCCCTGATAACCGATCATCGCAACGTCCATGCCCATGAAACTCATGGTTTTGAAACCTGAGCCGACAGTCCAGGCATTCGTCAGTGCCGGATGGGTTAAGATCCCGCCCAATGTGGCGCCCAGATAAGGATTACCACCAAATTCACGTGCGGCAGTAAAACCGATCAGGATCGGCAGAATGATGAATGCTGCAGAGCTGAACATATCCAGCATGATGAAAATCGCGCTGTCTGCGTTTGCCCAGCCGTAAGTACGCACCAGACCCAAGGTACCCATCAACAAACCTGATGCCACGATGGCAGGAATGATCGGTACAAAGATGTTAGACAGGGTACGGGCAGCACGCTGTATGATATTCAGTTTCTGTGTTGCCAGTTTTTTAACTTCACCTTCACTGGATTCATTGATGCCAGCAACAGCAGTAAATGCAGCATAAACTTTGTTCACAATACCAGTACCAAAAATGATCTGGATTTGCCCCGCATTACTGAAACAACCCTTTACCCCATCCACTTGTTCGATGGCGCTTTTATTAATTTTGTTATCATCCTGCAAAACCAAGCGCAAACGGGTTGCGCAGTGGGCTGCACTGACGATATTCTCTTTACCGCCCAGTAATGGGATCAGGTCATTTGCTACAGAAGTTACATTCATGGTTATCCTCTTTAATGGATGTAACCGGTTAAATGAGATAGCGGGAGCTCAAACCGTGATCTCATCAACCGATGCTGCTTCACAACAGCGTGGGTTGTACGTGCTGCCCGGTCTGCTTTACTTGGGGTGAACCAGACTGGGACGCACACTCTCTCATCATTAATCACTACTGTTACATCATGCTGTTTTTGGCAGCATATAGTGTTGTTATTCCTTGCTCGTTATTTATTCGACGAGCGTTCATTGCGCTTTATTTCGACGAAATAGCATTTCCTTTTACAGTAAGACAATTAGTGTTTTACTGTTCTGTAATTAGTTTACTAAAACGGTTTAGCAAAACAACTAAACAAGCTAAAACGGTTTAGCAAATGCGATCGAACTAACAAAAATTGTGGATTCCTTAATCAATAAGGTTTCTTTTGATGCCATCTTTGTTATTAGCCTGAATGATCCAGAACAGGTTATAATCCGTTATCTGCCTTGTGCATTACTGCTCTCTAATATGAAGAACTCTGACACTATGCTTGCTCTCGATATTCAGCAATTACGCAAAACCTATCAGGGAGGCGTTGAAGCCCTGAAAGGCATCGATCTTGCGGTTGAGGAAGGGGATTTTTATGCCCTGCTTGGCCCTAATGGCGCTGGTAAATCGACCACTATTGGTATTATCAGCTCGCTCGTGAATAAATCCGCGGGGTCGGTCAAAGTCTTTGGTTATGACATTGATACGCAACTGGAACAGGCAAAAGCGCAAATTGGTTTAGTACCACAAGAATTTAACTTCAGTCAGTTTGAGAAAGTCGAACAGATCGTGGTGCAGCAAGCCGGATTTTATGGTGTGCCGCGTAAAGTAGCCGAAGAACGGGCCGAGAAATATCTGACCCAGCTCGATCTGTGGGAAAAACGCGATAAACAGGCGCGTACGCTCTCGGGCGGTATGAAGCGTCGTCTGATGATTGCCCGAGCGCTGATGCATGAACCAAGATTACTGATTCTCGATGAACCTACCGCAGGTGTAGATATTGAGATCCGCCGGTCGATGTGGCAATTCTTGCAACAATTGAATGCGGAAGGTATCACCATCATTCTGACGACCCATTATCTGGAAGAAGCCGAGATGCTGTGCCGCAATATTGGCATCATTGATAAAGGTCGCATCGTGGAAAATACCAGCATGCGTAATTTGCTGAGTAAATTACAGGTGGAAACATTCTTGCTGGATTTAGATTGTCCGGCTGCTAATGTTCAGCTGGCGGGATTTAAATCTCATCCGGCGGGTGAATTAAGTCTGGAAGTTGAAATTCAGAAAACGGATGGCCTGAATGGCGTGTTTGAGCAATTGAACAATCAAAACGTCAAAGTGCTGAGTATGCGTAACAAAGCCAACCGGCTGGAAGAGTTGTTTGTTTCATTAGTAGAAAAAGGACGTCAGGCATGAATAGCGCCGTTTACTGGATTGCCTTCCAGAGCTTGGTTCGTAAAGAAATTAACCGTTTTACCCGAATTTGGATCCAAACATTAGTGCCTCCAGCGATCACCATGACACTCTATTTCGTCATTTTCGGTAATCTGATCGGCAGCCGGATTGGCGATATGCATGGTGTAACTTACATGCAGTTTATTGTTCCGGGTCTGATCATGATGTCGGTGATTACCAATTCTTATTCGAATGTCTCTTCGTCATTTTACAGTGCGAAGTTTCAACGCAATATCGAAGAGCTGTTGGTAGCACCAGTACCGAACTATTTGATCATCTGGGGTTTTGTCGCCGGTGGTGTGGCGCGTGGCTTGTGTGTTGGTGCGATTGTTACTGCGGTGTCATTATTCTTTGTGCCGTTTCAGGTACATGATCCGGTCAGCGTATTCATCATGTTAGTGCTGACGGCGATCTTGTTTTCGCTGGGCGGGTTGTTAAACGCGATTTTTGCCAAGAGTTTTGATGATATCAGTATCATTCCGACGTTTGTGTTGACACCACTGACCTATCTGGGCGGGGTATTTTACTCGATCGAACTATTACCGCCGTTCTGGCAGGCAGCTTCCCATGTAAATCCGATCATCTATATGATTAACGGTTTCCGCTATGGTTTTATCGGCATCTCTGATGTGCCGATGTGGACATCTTATCTGGTAGTCTCGCTGTTTATTCTGGCGCTTTACACCACTTGCTGGTGGTTGGTGAAGAAAGGCACTGGTTTACGTCATTAATCGATAAATCAAAAAACACCAGAAACAAAAAAGCCTCCGAAGAGGCTTTTTTTATACCCTGTAAAGTTTGAATCAATGTTCAAACATTGCAGAGATAGATTCTTCGTTGCTGATACGGCGAATAGCTTCTGCCAGCATAGGTGCCAGAGTCAGCTGTTTCACTTTACCCAGTGCGCGAATTTCATCGCTCAACGGAATAGAATCGGTAATGATCACTTCATCAATCACTGATTCAGCAATGTTTTTCGCTGCCAGACCAGAGAAGATTGGGTGAGTGGCATACGCAAATACACGTTTAGCGCCGCGCTCTTTCAGAGCTTCAGCAGCTTTACACAGCGTACCGCCGGTATCGATCATGTCATCAACGATGATGCAGTCACGGTTGGCTACGTCACCGATCAGGTGCATAACCTGAGAGACGTTAGCGCGTGGACGGCGTTTATCGATGATAGCGATGTCAGTTTCATCCAGCAGTTTAGCGATAGCACGCGCACGTACTACACCGCCGATATCCGGTGAAACAACAACAGGATCTTCCAGTTGACGTGATTTCATGTCTTCCAGCAGAACTGGGCTACCAAATACGTTATCAACAGGAACATCGAAGAAGCCCTGAATCTGCTCAGCATGCAGATCGACTGTCAGAACGCGGTCAACACCCACGCTGGACAGGAAATCAGCAACAACTTTTGCAGTGATCGGTACACGTGAAGAACGTACACGACGATCCTGACGAGCATAGCCAAAGTAAGGAATTACCGCGGTAATACGACCAGCGGAAGCACGACGCATGGCATCAACCATAACAATCAGTTCCATCAGATTGTCATTGGTAGGAGCACAGGTTGATTGAATGATGAATACATCACTACCACGTACATTTTCGTTGATTTGTACGCTGATCTCTCCATCGCTGAAGCGACCTACGGCTGCACTGCCAAGTTTAGTAAAGAGGCGGTCGGCAATCTTTTGCGCTAATTCCGGTGTGGCGTTACCGGCAAACAGCTTCATGTCAGGCACGGGATTAAACCTCTGGGTTTGTCCAGTTGGGGGTGAAGGCTAGCAGGAAATGTTGACGGGGCAGACATCTCAAGCATAAACCTGTTGCAAAGCGACATGAAGGGGTGATAAGTTTTTCCCTCTTGCTACAAAACCATGTAGCCATGTCGGCATCAACGCCAAAATTTCTCTGGCATGGGCTTCATGTTCAAACTCCGCGAACACACAAGCACCAGTACCGGTCATTCTTGACGGGGCGTATTCTATCAACCAGCGTAAGGCCTTTTCAACCTCGGGGTAATTCTTTTTCACCAAAGG
>CALMKU010000081.1 GCA_937866945.1 uncultured Tolumonas sp. | reverse complement strand
TAGTGAATTTCGTCATCGTTACCCCCGTATTGAACTGCACCTGGAAAGCTCGGATGGTTTTATCAATTTGCTGGAACGGCGGGTTGATGTGGCCATTCGTATCGGTGAACTCACCGATTCAGGGCTCAGAGCCATGCCATTGGGCAGTTCCCGCCTGCGTTTGTTGGCTGCGCCAGATTATTTAGCGCGTTATGGCATTCCTGCGGCCATTACTGATCTGCAAAATCACACCTTATTAGGGTTTACCGGTTCCGAGAATTTGAATTGGTGGCCATTAGTGCACGACCAAGGCGATCGACTAGCGATAAAACCACAACTGCGCGCCAGTAGTGGAGAAACGCTGCGCCAGTTAGCCATAGCTGGTGAAGGCATTGCCTGTCTGTCTGATTTTATGACGACTGATGATCGTCAGTCAGGCCGACTGGTCGAAATTTTAGCCGAGCTTAATAGCGGAGCGCGTCGTCCGGTCAATGCCGTGTTTTACAGCGATGCCCAGCGAAACCCTCGCTTGAGAGTCTGGTTGGATTTTATGAAAGAAAAACTGGCTTCAATACTGCTCTAATTGAGACTGATAGCAAAAAACATTTTTAGTCCGCTTATGGTTGGTAGATATTCATATCTGTCCTACACTGACAAGAAAGTATTTGTTTCGCTGTATTGTTCATATTTAACGCTCACCATTCCCCCTCAAAGTGTATGGTTTTCAATTAAATAAAAAAGCGGGCTAAAAATGCAGTATTCAATCAAGACACAGTTTTTTTTAGCAATTATGTTTCCGGTCATGGCCCTCAGTGTGCAGTTATTACTGTGGACATGGATTGATCCGTTTGTCTGGTTTCTATTTTTCCCGGCGGTATTTTTCAGCGCGCGAGTCTCTGGTCTGAAAGGGGGGCTCATCGCGACAATTATTTGTTTACTGTTTGTTTGGTATTTTTTTGTTCCGCCGCGATTTTCTTGGGGAATTGCCAGAACCAGCACCATCTGGTCCATGATCGTATTTGTATTTATGGGCTATTGGATTAGTGAATCTCTGGAACGACTCCGGCAGGCTAATATTCGTATTGAAAACGCATTAGCGCAGTCTCGGGTAGCGAAAGAACGGATCGATGGGCTTTATCAACAAACACTGGAATTAGATGAACTGAAAACGCAGTTTTTCTCTAATGTCAGTCATGAGCTGCGCACACGACTGACATTGATTATTGGCCCAGTAGAAAAACTACTGGCGAAAACCGGGTTTAATCAGACGCAACGACATCATTTGGATGTCATTGAACGTAATGCGCGTTTTCTTTACCGGCATGTCTCTGATCTGCTTGATGTGGCTAAATTAGAAGCGAAACGAATGAATCTGCAATATGCCGTGGTAGACCTTTCCCATATTGTTCGTTTATCGGCCTCTTTTTTTGAAGGTGTTGCTTCCGATCGAAACATCCATTTTCAAATTAACACTCCTCCACAATTAAACGCTCAGGTCGATAGTGAAAAAATTCAACGTATCTTACTGAATTTATTATCGAATGCGTTTAAGTTCGTACCTGAAAATGGCGCGACCGGAATTGTTTTATCTGAGCGAAATGGCAAGGCAGTTATCGAGGTGAGCGATAATGGCCCTGGTGTGCCCGACGATATGAAACAAGCTATTTTTGAGCGCTTCCGGCAAGTCGACGGTCGTTCAGCTCGTCAGCATGGCGGAACAGGATTAGGGCTGGCGATTGTGAAGGAGTTTGTCAGTTTACATGGCGGGGAAGTGACCTGTCTTGATGCCGCTGGTGGCGGAACATTATTCCGTGTTGTATTGCCGTTATTAGCACCAGAAGGCGCGGTTATCAGTGATGAACTCACTAATGTGAATCATATTCTGGAGCAACAGGCCGTTGATGAGCTGAATCAGGAACATATGGAGCATCAGTCTGAGCTGAGCACAATCAATGATGCTAATGAAAATAACGCATTGATTTTGGTAGTAGAAGACAACCCGGATATGAATGCCTATCTGGTGGCAACACTTGCTGAAACCTATCGGGTAGAAAGCGCGCTTGATGGGATGGAAGGGTTACAAAAAGCGTTAGCATTTAAACCTGATTTAATTCTGTCTGACTTGATGATGCCAAGAATGAGCGGTGACCAAATGATCTCGGCATTACGGCAATATCCCGAAATGTCGGATACACCAATCGTTCTGTTAACTGCCAGAGAAGACGATGAGTTACGCATCAAGATGTTACAAGCTGGGGTGCAGGAATATCTGACAAAACCTTTTTCCACCAAAGAGGTATTAGCTCGCGTTGATAGTCTCTTGGCGACAAGGCAACGAAGTATTGATGAATTAAAACGCAGTGAAAAACGATTCCGTCTGTTATTTGAAATCATGCAAGAAGGTTTTTTTGTCGCCGAGGCGGTGGTTGATGGGCAAGGGGAACCTATTGATTGGCGATTCCTCGATGTAAATCCAGCACATACCAAAATTATCGGATTAAAAAAGGAAGATGTCATCGGCCACACTATTCTTGAGTTATTCCCCGGGTTAGAGGCTTACTGGTTAAATGCGTATAAACATACTGCTTTTACCGGAGAGCCTGTCCATCTGGAAGGGTTGTTTAGTGTAAATGGCCGCTTTTATGAAATTTCGCTGTATGCACCACGCCGAGGGCAATTCGCCTGCATTTTTACCGATATTACTGATCGCAAATTAGCGGAAGAGCAAATACGTCAACTGAATGCTGAATTAGAAGCTCGCGTTGAGCAACGCACAACCGAACTCAAAGCGGCTAATCAGGAATTGGACGCCTTTGCTTATGCTGTTTCTCACGATTTGCGGGCACCGTTGCGTGCCATGAGCGGTTTTTCTCAGGCATTAACCGAAGATTATGGTGAGCAATTAAATGACGAAGCTCGTGATTATTTGAATGAAATCAATACCGCCAGTCGTCGAATGGGTGACTTGATTGATGGCATATTGACGCTATCGCGTTGTACGCGTGGTGAGTTACGTCGTGACGATGTCGATATCTCCCAAATAGCAACTAGGCTGTTGGAAGAAATGTCTCATTCTGATCCTGAACGGAAAGTAACATGGCGAGTAGATGATAAGCTGAAAGCTTACGGCGATGAGCGTATGTTGGAAGCAGTCATGCGTAATTTGCTGGGTAATGCCTGGAAATACAGTGCTAAAAAACCAGATGCCAACATCCGTGTTTTTGCTGATCCTCAGGTTCATGATGGGTTGTCAGGTTTTTGTGTAGCAGATAACGGCGCAGGGTTTGACATGGCACATGCCGATCGCCTGTTTAAACCTTTCCAGCGTCTGCACCGGCAAGATGAGTTTTCGGGTATGGGCGTTGGCTTAGCAACAGTACAACGCATTATTCATCGTCATGGCGGCCAAATTGAAGCCAGTGCTAAACCAGGCGAAGGCGCGACGTTTTGTTTCACCTTACCCACAGGATCTGAGATGGAGAATAAAGCATGAGCATATTACTGGTTGAAGATAATCCACAAGATGAAAAGCTGATTTTACGCTCGCTGAAAAAAATGAATCTGGCGAATCAGATTGATGTGGCGCGCGATGGTCAACAAGCTTTGGATTATCTTTTTCAGGAAAATGAATTTGCCAGCCTAAAAGGCGATCCATTACCGACCGTGGTTTTACTGGATATTAATTTGCCGCGCGTGAATGGCTTAGATGTGTTAGCCAGATTGCGTAATAACCCGCGTACTAAATTATTACCCGTTGTTATTTTAACTTCCTCCGATGATGAACGAGACCGACTCAGAAGTTATGAAAATGGCGCTAATAGCTTCGTTAATAAACCACTGGAATTTAGTGAGTTTGCAGAAACGGTCGCCCGATTAGGGGTTTATTGGTTAATCACGAGTAAACCGGCGCCAACTGGAATATGAATGTATGAAGCATGATCTGTCCATTCTCGCTATTGAAGATTCCTCAGCTGATTTCCGCCTGATAGAACGACACTTGCGGTTGGCTGGTTTGAGTGCGACATGCAAACGAATTGAAACTTTCGAGGAACTAACTCAAGCGGTAGAGGCTGGTGGTTGGGACATTATTCTGTCTGATTACAGTGTGCCGCAGCTTAATTTTGAAAACGATTTAGCGCTTATTCATCAGCGTTTACCTGATACACCAGTGATATTAGTGTCGGGTAGTATCGGCGAAGAAAAAGCCGTTGAGTTGCTGAAACTGGGCGTATGGGATTTTATATTGAAAGACAATCTAACGCGCCTAGTACCTTCGATTGAACGTTGTTTGCGCGAAGTCAGCGATCGTTTTGCCAGAAAAACGGCAGAAAAAGAACTCAGTGAACAACAACAGTTATTAACCGTGGTGGTTGAAGGTTCCACTGATGCCATCTTTATCAAAGACTTACAGGGCCGTTATTTACTGGTGAATCAGGCCGGGTCTCAATTTGTTGGTAAGCCTGTTGAGCAAATTATTGGTCATGATGATGTTTTCATTTTTCCAGCTGATATTGCGGCTGAAATAATGGCTATTGATCAATCAATTATGGCTTCAGGTAAAACACAGGCCCATGAAGAAGTCATTACTATGCTTTCTGGAGAGCAACTCATATTTCAGGTCACGAAAGGGCCAATGCTTGATCACAACGGACAAGTGTCAGGGTTATTTGGTATTTCACATAACATCACAGAACGGAAAAAACGCGAGTTAGCACTGATAGAAAGTGAATCGCGTTTTTCTACCGTCTTTCATAAAAATCCACTGGCGATCGGTATTAGTAATTATGCTTCCGGCCAATTTATTGATGTGAATGAGGCATTCTTGCAGTTATTTGGTTATGAACGAGATGAAATCATTGGGCACACTGCGCTGGAGCTTAATTTTTGGGTTCATCCAGAAGAAAAAATTCGTTGGTTTTCCTCTTTGCGGGAATGCGGACAAATAAAAAATCAGGAGCTAATGTTCCGCAATAAATCAGGTGAAACCGGTGATTTATTACTTTCTGCCGAGCTGATTAATATTGGTGGCGAACAATGCGTGTTACGCATGTTGTCTGATATTACTGAAGAAAAGAAAGCAGAAAGAGTCATTGATTATCTGGCGCATCATGATGTACTGACCGGCTTACCTAATCGTCTGTTAGCTCGCGATAGAGCACAGCAAGTGATCGCAGCAGCTCAACGGGATGGGCATAAAGTAGCCTTGTTATTTATGGATTTGGACAATTTCAAATCGATTAATGATTCGTTAGGGCATGCGAGTGGTGATGTGTTGTTGGACGTAATTTCTCATCGGTTACGGGAAACAACTCGTGCAACTGACACTGTCAGTCGATTTGGTGGTGATGAGTTTTTGGTCGTGTTGTCTCACATTGAAACGAGTGATGCGATTGTTGCTGTTTGCAGCAAAATATTGGAAGAGATAACTAAGCCAACGCAAATTGACGGGCATGAGCTTTCTACATCATGTTCGATTGGGGTGACGGTTTATCCAGATGATGGCGATGATTTTGATACGTTATTGCGAAAAGCCGATTCGGCCATGTATTACGCCAAAGATGCAAAAGGTAATACCTATCGTTTTTTTGACGGCAAAATGAATGCGGATGCCATTGAGCTGGTAGGGTTACGAAATGGTTTACGTATCGCATTAGAACGTAACGAATTTGTATTGCATTACCAACCTCAAATTGATCTGTCGAGTGGTGCGGTGATTGGCGCCGAAGCCTTGATCCGCTGGCAACATCCTGAATTTGGCCTCTTACCGCCGGGTAAATTCATTACACTGGCCGAAGAGAGTGGTCTTATCGTACCGATCGGGGAGTGGGCTTTACGCGAAGCATGTCGTCAAGCCATGGCTTGGCGAAAGCAAGGATTACCCGATTTGGTCATGGCGGTTACCTTTCTGCTATCCAATTTCGGCGTGGTAACTTGGAAGAAACGGTTATTTCTGCATTAAAAGATTCTGGTTTAGATCCACAGTTTCTTGAGCTGGAATTGACGGAATCGATCCTGATTGGTGACACTGAAAATGTCCTACAAACGGTACAACGCCTTAAAATGCTGGGCATAAAATTATCGTTGGATGATTTTGGTACTGGTTATTCGAGCCTGTCTTATTTAAAACGTTTTGCTGTTGATAAAGTAAAAATAGATCAGTCATTTATTAGCGATATGGATAAAAATCCGAGCGATGCAGCGATCGTGCGTGCCATTATCCAAATGTCTAAAAGCTTAGGTTTGCGCACTATCGCAGAAGGTATTGAAGAAGCATATCTGGTTAAATATTTACAGATTTATCATTGCGATGAAGCGCAGGGCTATTATTACAGCCGCCCAATCTCGTCAGATGATTTTGTCCGGTGGGTGCTCGCTTCTTTGTCATAATATGATCAGCTCGGGGCTGCCATATCGCCCCGGCTGTTATCAGTTAGTGAATTGGGTTTAATTAAATGTCCGGCATAATTCATTTAATTTGTCTGCCCGTTGCATGACTTTATGGCTATTAATATCAATGGATTTGATTTGCTCCAGATTCGCTTCGCCTAATTCTGTTAGTTCATTGATATTTTTAGTCACATCCGCTAACGCAACGCCTTGCTCTTGCGCAGCTACCGATATCTGTGCTGCAAAATCGGTCATTTGCCTTAGCTCTGATACCACTTGCTCCATCTGTAATGCGCTAGCATCAGTGTGTTGAACACAGGCGCGAGTTTGCTCCAGATTAGCTGCCATGGTTTTTTCCCAGGCTGTCATGATGTGTTGAATATGCGTGATACTGGCCTGTATTTGTTCTGTGGCTTTGTGTGTTCTGGTTGAGAGTGTTCTGACTTCATCGGCGACAACGGCAAAGCCTCGGCCTTGTTCCCCGGCTCGCGCTGCTTCAATGGCTGCATTTAACGCCAGTAGATTGGTTTGATCTGCAATACCCTGAATTTCACTCATCACGCCACCAATATGATTGGCTTCCTCTACCATTTTAGTGGCCGATTCCGTCGCTTGTTCTGCTTGTCTGGCGAGTTGCTGAATTTGTTGTTTCGCATCGGATAAATGGCTTTCTGCATCATTACAATGCTCTGATGCTGTGTTGACATAATCAGATGTGTTGACGGTGGAGCGTGCGATTTCCGCCGCAGCCTCGGTCAATTGCGTAACCGCTGCTGCAATTTGCTGCAGACTTGCTTCTTGTTAATCGATATCATTTTTCGCTTTCGCTGTGGCACTAAATAGTCTTCCAGCCAGTGTTTGTAATACACCTGTAGAATCTTGTGTGCGACCCAAAACGGTTCTGATACGGGCCTGCCAGTGCTTCAGATGAAAATCAGCGATACTAGATAGGTCGGTGCCGGAATAGATATATCGTGTAATGCTGTCGTATTCCATTGCCAAAGAGCGCAAAAACTGAGGAGTAGTGATCAAATGCGGATAAAAGCAGATGGCCAAAAGCAGGAAAGATAGCAAACACCAGACTGCTGTCAGCCATCCTGCAATAAAATACGCGGAAATAACGCTGACGATTGAGAATAACAAGCCAAATATCGGGCGATAGTCCTGCCATGAAAAAGAGATTTTTTTATTAAGCCGTTCCCGCTCATGTAATTGCGCATAGATTTTTTCAGCGCGGTTTCTATCTTCAGTGGTTGGTTTAACTCGGACAGATTGATAACCCACAATATTTTTATCTTCGTAGATGGGCGTTACATAGGCATCAACCCAATAAAAATCACCGTTTTTACAGCGATTTTTGACAATTCCGCGCCATGCTTTGCCTTCTTTCAGCTTTTGCCAAAGGTCGCGAAAGGCGGTTTTAGGCATGTCCGGATGACGGATCACGTTATGCGGCAACCCGACTAATTCGTCCAGTGTATAACCGGAAACAGATAAAAAAGCCGTATTGGCATAGGTAACATAGCTTCGCAAATCGGTTGTAGAGACTAACTGCACATCAGCGGGGAAGGTAACTTCCTTGCCGATTTGAGAGAAATCAGATGTATTCATATGCGTATCCCATGCTAATTATCAATTAAGAATCGAAGACAATTTCATATCTGTCAAAGATCTAGGCGATAAAATATGGCATCTTGATCTACCTTTCAATAAATAGTGATTTCACTCACCAAACATAAATGACAGCTAATCTTTACCGCTGCGCCAAATAGAAATTAATACCCAAATTCCACCACTGGCTGCGGCGATAAAACCAAGTAATCCGAGCGTTGATAGACCTGTCGATGATGAATTACTTTCGCTATTTGCCACGATAGCTGAGCCAATAATTAATGCAGCAGTGATAATACTGAGAGACAGGCGGCTGACGGCTCGGTCGATTTTTTCGCCAAAATGTTTAAGAGGAAGTACTTCAACCTGGATCTGTAATCGGCCGCGTCGGGCAGCGCGTAGCAGTCGACTAAGATCTTTCGGCAGGCTGGCGATCAGGCTAAGC
The DNA here is from genome assembly GCA_937866945.1 of uncultured Tolumonas sp. Taxonomy (GTDB): domain Bacteria; phylum Pseudomonadota; class Gammaproteobacteria; order Enterobacterales; family Aeromonadaceae; genus Tolumonas. The sequence goes on along the minus strand of CALMKU010000081.1, from coordinate 5,829 downwards.
CCGTCAATCACCGATCGCCAACCTCGTTTGACCAATGCCTCGGGGGAGGAGTGAGTAATAAGCACTTGCTCCAACGCGCGAGCAGTTGCGCTGGTCATATCAAAGGCCGGATTGAGTTGTCGGCCCAGCCCTTCAAGAGTAATAAAGGCTTTGATCAGCAGAGCCAGATCTGGCGGCAGCGTGAGGCCATGATCTCGTAATATCGCGACCAATTCAGACAACATGCGGCCAATGTCCAGTTTTTGTAGCTGTACACCGTGATATTGGTCGACAAAAGCGTCTATTTCGATGTGCAGAGAGTCATTGCTGGTTTCAGCGTTATCACTCCAGTCGAGCAATACCTCCGAGACCGCCACCGCATCATGGCTGACCAGACCATGCAGCAACATCGCCAGCTGGAATCGTCGTTCTTCCGATATACGTCCGACCATTCCGAAATCAATGATGGCAATGCGGTTATCCGGCAGATAAAAGAGATTGCCGGGGTGTAAATCTGCATGGAAAAAACCGTCTTCTAAAATCATTTTAAGAACGGCATCCGCACCACGCTGAGCTAGCAGTGTTCGATCTAAACCAGCAGTATCCAGTGCAGCCAGATCTCGGCCTGGAATGCCTTCTATATAGTCCTGCACATTCAACCGCTCGCAAGTCCATGTCCAGTAGATCTTGGGAATGACTATTTCCGGATGAGCTGAAAAATTGGAGGCCACCCGTTCCGCACTACGCCCTTCGGAGGAGAAATCTAATTCCCGACGTAACGACAAGGTGAATTGACGAACCACTTCCCTTGGTTTGTACCGACGTAGATCTGGTGCTTCAGATTCAATGATCTCGGCCAGCCGTTTCAGCAGGCGCAAATCGGCTTCCACAAGTGGACGAATACCTGGGCGCCGTATTTTGAGAATAACGGGCGTGCCATCGGCCAGCCAGGCTCGATGCACCTGTGCCAGCGATGCGGCCGCCAAAGCATCAACTTCCAGCCGGGGGAATATATCCTCAGGTAGTTCACCCAGATCTTCTGTCAGCTGCGCTCTGAGTTCAGAAAACGGAATGGCGATCGCCGCATCTTGCAGTTTACTAAACTCGGCAATCCATTCAGGGGAGAACAGGTCAACACGAGTCGCTAAGATCTGCCCCAGTTTAACGAAACTCGGCCCCAGCTCTTCCAGCGCCCGTCTAACCCGGGCCGGCGATTCGAGCCGGGCTAAATCTTCTGACACATGCCAATGCAATGCTCGACCTGTGCGCTCCAGCACGCCCGCCATTCCGATACGACGAACCAGATCGCCGAAACCATATCGGATGAGAACCGCCGCAATATCATGCAGACGCCCTAAATCGCGGACAGCGCTGATTGCTTGCCACAGCATTAGTCACCTCGGTCGGATGAAGAACCATCTTTCTGTTCAGGTTTTGACTGTAGCCGTTCAGCAATACCACTAAGTACTCCTGCCGCAAGACTGGCAAATAAAGCGCCTTCTTTACGCAATGTTTTTGTTCCGGCAGAGACATGCTGGCGGGTTGAATTGACAATTATGTGCGTTAATTGTGAAATAGCTGATTCGACGCGTTCACCGACCGCTGTGCCACTGAGGCGGGCATGCTGCACTAAATCATGCAAAGTAGCCTTCGCAGTTCCTGATGTACGTTGTGCCGCATTACTCAATGTTTCAATAAACAGCGATTCCAGTGTTGCGAGGTCTTCAATTGTTTTTTTCAAGCCCTGTTGAGAAAATTCATTTGTGCGATTCGCCGCTTCCTTTAGTGCTAACTGCGTTGCTTCTGCTGCGGTCGCCAATGCATCATCGAGACCTTGCATTGCATCCTTAAGCAGTTTGGCTTCATCTTCAACATGGCTGGCGGCACCTTGTTGAGCACCTTTCACCACAGCAATGACAACCTGTTTTAGCGCATCATAATCCAGTTTGTTGCCAGAAAAGGCATTGAGAGTGATGGTTCTTACCCGTTCCGATACTGCAGCCGTATCATGTTCCAGAACCGATTTAACCAATTGTTCGATCTCTTCTGCCGTCGATGCACTCTGTTTTCCGGTTTCACCTGCTTGCAATAGTTTGTCAATTTCCGCTTCAGCCTCTATCCAATCTTCCTCAATACTTCCGCCAGTAAAACCGCGTTTTTCTGCGCGAAAATAAGCGGCTTCAGCGATCATCTGATAACGTTCTTTCGCACTAATCGGCGGTGTACTTTCTGCAACAAAATCTGGTTCGACATTCTTTGTGACGCTGGGTTTAGGTTTACGCATGATCACTTCCTCTATTAAGAAGGATTGAATAGTGAGTCGTAACTAAATGAATGCTTACTAAAAACTGTAGATGTAACGGCCCGCCACAGCAAATTTTCAGTGGAAGATAAGGCAGATTATGCGTGTGCAGCAGTGAGGAAAAAAAAGGTTATGAATTAGAGATATTGTCTGCAGATTGGACTGTGCTCACTTCCGATGGTGCTTCATCACTGAGTAATGGCTTGCTTTGTCTTTCAGGTTTAAACGTATTCATTCTGAGCAGATGGACAGTAACGCAGAGCGCGATAACCAATAACAGCAGCTGTAGCCACACGTTTGAAACAACAAACAAAGCGGAATAACCAATGGTTATCCATAGCAAGCTTAAAGCGATAACTTTTTGCTTGAGTAACATACCGCGGCCTTCCCGATAATTGCGGATATATTCACCAAACCAGCGATTCGTAATGAGCCAGTGATAAAATTGTTCGGAACTGCGTGAATAGCAGTAAGCCGCCAAAAGTAGAAAAGGGGTCGTAGGTAATAAAGGCAGAAAAATACCGAATACAGCTAGAATAACGCAAATTGTACCAACAACAATCAGCAATATTTTGATCGGACTTTTCATCTAGCAACATCCTCTTCGGCTAATCATCATGGCAATGCTCGTTTATCCGGCATCGTGTTTCAATAACAAATCACTCTCAATCGGAATGAACTTTGCTGCAGCGTTGACCAACGAGAGCGAGGTATATTTTGACACACCATAAACCTCAACTAGCGCATCGTAATCCCGGTGGATTTTATTCACCAATAAATCAAAATCGCCATCACCGGACGCTAATACAACAATGTCGGATTTTTTTGCATACTCCATTGCATCCAGCGTAATCCCCACATCCCAATCACCCTTGGCTGTACCATCAGCGCGTTGTATAAACGGTTTCAGTTTTACCTCAAAACCGATTGCTCTGAGAATGTTTTGAAATTGTCGCTGTTTTTCATCGCCCCGATCGATCGCATAAGCAATCGCTTTTACAACCTGCCGCTCAGAAGTTACTTTCTTCCAAAATGCGTTGTAGTCGAAGTTACATCGGTGTGCCTGTTTAGTTGTGTAGTATATATTTTGCACATCAACAAGAATGACTACGCTTTCCATGAAATTCCTAAATCTAAATATAGTGCGCACACACCATTTCCGCAGGGGCACGATAGCGTAATCTGAGCAATAGACCTATTAAATACACTGGGCAATCCAGAATTAAGTACCAGATGAATCGATATCAGAAGTCGTAACACTTTGGCATGAATATCTTCCGCAATTTCACGCTGGACAATTCTGGGATCCATATCAAAATACATGTAACCGTTTACTGAAACCGGTTTCAAGTTGTCGTATAGTTAATTCAGACACACCATAAGGGAACAACGAGGGTTTAACTATGAAGAAAATATTTCTCTGCTGCGCTGCCGGCATGTCTACCAGTATGGTGGTAAATAAAATGAAGCAAGCGGCTGCTCAGAAAGGTATCGAAGCAGAAATCATTGCTGTAGCAATGGAAGAATTTGATGCCACGCTGTCGAAATTTGACTGCTGTCTGCTCGGGCCGCAGATCAAATATAAATTTGATGAGTTCAAGAAAAAAGCTGACGCGGCAGATAAACCGATCGCAGTAATTAACAGCATGGATTACGGCATGATGCGTGGTGATAAGATCCTCGCCGATGCGCTGGCAATGATGGCGTAAATCAGCATCAGCGAACGAAAAGAATAGTAACAACCGCATTAATTATCATTAAATATCATGTAAGGAAGTAAATGATTATGACTAATCAGTTACCAAAAGATTTCTTGTGGGGTGGGGCGGTTGCTGCGCATCAGGTTGAAGGCGGCTGGAAAGAAGGCGGTAAAGGCGCCAGTATTTGTGATGTGCTGTCTGGCGGCTCGCACACTGTTGACCGTGTTATCACCGGCGAAATCAAAGACGGTGTCTATTATCCAAACCATGAAGCGACCGACTTCTATCATCATTATAAAGAAGACGTAGCCTTATTCGCTGAAATGGGCTTTAAATGCTTCCGTACATCTATTGCCTGGACGCGTATTTTCCCGAACGGTGATGAAGCCAAACCAAATGAAGCTGGTTTACAGTTTTATGATGATCTGTTCGATGAGTTGTTGAAATATGGTATCGAACCGGTGATCACGCTGTCGCATTTTGAAATGCCGAATCATTTGGTAAAGGAATACGGTGGCTGGACTAACCGTAAAGTAATTGACTTCTTTGTTCATTATTCCGACACCGTAATGCGTCGTTATAAAAACAAAGTGAAATACTGGATGACCTTCAACGAAATCAACAACCAGAAAAATCACGAATATCCACTGTTTGGATATTGCTGCTCTGGCGTCGTGTTTAATGACTATGAACGTCCGGAAGAAGTAATGTATCAGGTTGTGCATCATGAACTGGTTGCCAGCGCGAAAGTTGTTAAGCTGGGTCATGAAATCAACCCCGATTTCAAAATTGGCTGCATGATTTCTTACGTTCCTCTTTATCCGTTCTCCTGTCACCCAGATGACATCATGTATGCTCAGGAAGCGATGCATGATCGTTACTTGTTTGGTGACGTACATATGCGCGGCAAATATCCGGCTTATGCACTGAAAGATTGGGAACGTAAAGGTTACAACATCAAAATGGAACCAGAAGATGCACAGATCCTGAAAGAAGGCTGCTGCGATTACGTTGGTTTCAGCTATTACATGTCAAATGCAGTCAAAGCAGATGCAGTGGCTTCCGGTAATGGCATCAGTGGATTTGCCGGTAGTGTGAAAAATCCGCATGTCAGCGCTTCTGACTGGGGCTGGCAGATTGATCCGGTTGGTTTACGTTACTCGCTGAACGCGCTTTATGAACGTTATCAGAAACCATTGTTTATCGTCGAAAACGGCTTTGGTGCCATCGATAAAGTGGAAGCAAACGGCGAAATCAATGACGACTACCGCATTGAATACCTGAAAGCCCACATCGAACAGATGAAAAAAGCAGTAACAGACGATGGTGTTGACTTGATAGGCTACACCCCTTGGGGTTGTCTGGATTGCGTATCTTTCACCACGGGTGAATATCGCAAACGTTACGGCTTTATCTATGTTGATAAAAACGATGATGGCACAGGCACCATGGCGCGTAGTCGTAAGAAGAGCTTTGCTTGGTATCAGCAAGTCATCAGCAGTAACGGCGAAAAATTGTAATAACCGATCCCCTCTTTAATAGAGGGGATTTTTTGGTTCATCAACTAGAGTCATTTATGAGGCTTCATCAATTGAGCTTGCCGGTTGCCTGACTACCACTTCATTTATTCCGCAAGCGATCAACATCTAGTTGAGCGGCAACAATCTCTCACACAAAATTAGTTTGCGGACATTGTTATTCTCAATGCTGGGTACTATACCTACCGTTATAGTTGAAATAATCAGCTATCAGATGCAAAAAACAGCACTTGAACAAAAACATGAAAAATAGGGTTGCCTAAAAAAGTTCGGTCCCTATAATGCGGCCCCACTGAGACGGCAGACGCCA
>CALMKU010000080.1 GCA_937866945.1 uncultured Tolumonas sp. | reverse complement strand
TGGCGCAATACATCGGTCTGGCTGTCGTTAGCGTGATCGTATTATTGATTGCGATCTTGGCCTGATAAGGAGCATTCACCATGAAACGTTCTGATGAACCTGTATATTGGCTATTGTTTGGTGCTGGTGGCGTGGTTGCTGCCGTGCTGTTGCCGGTATTGATCCTGATCACCGGCCTGCTGGTGCCGCTCGGTATTCTGAATGCCGATACCTTAAGTTATGAAAAAATGCATGCACTGGCAACCGCCTGGTGGGGTGCCCCCATCCTGTTAGCTGCCATCGCATTACCTATCTTTCATGCGATGCACCGTGTCTATCATGGCTTGCATGATTTAGGTATTCACCCAACTAAATTCCTGCATTATCTGTTGTATGGTTTTGCATTTTTAGTTTCTGTCGCTGCGTTAACATTACTGATACAAATGCACTAACAACCATTGTATCTCGCTAAAAGCAGCGTATGATGTCCAAAACCGGAGGCCTTAGAAACCTACCGGTTTTTTTGTGCCTGATTTTCAGTAATACATTGAGGCAATGACCCATGCGTATCGAAGAAGATCTGAAGCTCGGTTTTAAAGATGTCCTGTTCCGCCCTAAACGTTCCACACTGAGCAGTCGCTCACAAGTCGAATTACATCGTGAATTTCGCTTTCGTCACACGCAAACTACCTGGCATGGTGTACCGATCATTGCGGCCAATATGGATACCGTCGGCACATTTGCCATGGCTAAAGCATTGGCCAGTTTCGATGTCATGACTGCGATCCATAAGCATTATAGTGAACAACAATGGCAAGCCTTCACACAGCAAAGCAGCGACGCTATGTTGCAATATTGCATGGTGTCGACGGGCACATCTAAGGATGATTTCCTGAAGCTGCAGCGCATCTTGGCGTTGTCGCCTGCCCTGCGATTTATCTGTGTGGATGTAGCTAATGGTTACTCTGAACACTTCACTGATTTCGTCAAAAAAGTGCGGGATGCATTTCCACAACACGTTATTTGTGCCGGCAACGTAGTGACTGGTGAAATGGTGGAAGAACTTGTTCTTTCTGGTGCTGATATTGTTAAGGTTGGCATTGGTCCAGGATCGGTCTGCACCACCCGCGTAAAAACCGGTGTCGGTTATCCACAACTTTCCGCCATTATTGAATGTGCTGATGCTGCCCATGGCTTAGGGGGGCAAATTGTCGCAGATGGTGGTTGTACCTGTCCTGGTGACGTCGCGAAAGCCTTTGGCGGTGGTGCTGATTTCGTGATGCTCGGCGGCATGCTGGCCGCGCACGAAGAATCGGGTGGCGAAAAATTTGAACGCGACGGAAAAACCTTTATGCGTTTTTATGGTATGAGTTCATCCACCGCGATGGAACAGCATGCAGGTGGTGTGGCGCATTATCGTGCTTCCGAAGGGAAAACCGTAGAGCTTGCCTTCCGCGGTGCGGTCTCTTCGACGATTCAGGATATTCTGGGCGGTGTGCGCTCAACCTGTACCTATGTTGGTGCAGCTAAGCTGAAAGAGCTAACCAAACGCACCACGTTCATTCGGGTCAGTGAACAGGAAAATCAGATTTACGGCCGTGAATAATGATAAACGGGGCAGAAAGCCCCGTTTAAATCCAAACAGTCATATCAAACCGTGATATTGATGTTTGAGCCCACACGTTCGTCGGAAGAACTTGCTGGTGTTGGTTGAGGAACGGAGACTGTCGCGCTTTCAATCAACTGAAGAGCCGCTTGCCCCTGCGCTTCCTGCTGTTTTTTGGCCAGACTGGCGACCAATGCCATTTGACCATAATCAGCACTGCTTGCAGAAACATTCATATCTAATTCCCCTAAACTACACCTATATGGGTTAACTATAGCAGAAGCTGTGATTGTTTAAAAAATAATCATCACAAATATTGCACTAACGCGATCACGACAGGCATGGTTAACGCGCTTAATAACGTCGATAAAAAGACTGTCTGTGACGCAAACTCAGGGTCTGATTTATATTCTATCGCCAGCAACACGGTATTCACCGCAGATGGCGCCGCCGCACAAATCACCATAACCTGAGCCACGACACCATGAATGCCCCAAATCCAGCAAACACCGGCAGCCAGCAACGGGCCTGCCAGTAAGCGCATCCCATTTGATACTAAAACACGGAAATTGCGTACATACAGTCGCGTACTGGCTAACTGTGCACCCAAGGTAACTAATGCCGTGGGCACTAACCCTTGTGCCATCAGATCCATCGATGTCCAAAGCGGTTTTGGCACATCAATACTCAACCAGCGACAAAGCAAAGCCAGTAATACTGCATAGGTCATGGGCATACGAAAGTTATCCAACACCGCCTCTTTCCACGAACGGTTACTACTGCTGGCGTTCATCACAC
>CALMKU010000079.1 GCA_937866945.1 uncultured Tolumonas sp. | reverse complement strand
TTTTTCTACTCCGGAAAAAGCCTTTGTTCCAGGGCGGTAAATTAGTTATCCAGCGCGCGATATTTTTCACGCAGATGGTTACGAATACTGATTGCAGTCAGGTTCAGACCGACAATAACGGTGACCAGCAAGAATGAAGTGGCATACACCAGCGGACGAGCCGCTTCCACATTCGGACTTTGGAAACCAACGTCAAAAATATGGAAACCCAGATGCATGAATTTGCGTTCCACATGCACATACGGGAAGTTACCATCCACCGGTAAAGTCGGCGCCAGTTTCACTGCACCAACCAGCATCAGTGGCGCAACTTCACCCGCAGCACGCGCGATGGCCAAGATCAGACCGGTCATGATGGCCGGGCTCGCCATTGGTAATATAATTCGCCACAGGGTTTCCGCTTTGGTGGCACCTAATGCCAGTGAACCATGGCGTACCGCACTTGGAATACGGGATAACCCTTCTTCTGTGGAGACAATCACAACTGGCAACGTCAGGATCGCCAATGTCAGAGCCGACCACAGCACACCCGGTGAACCAAATACTGGGTTCGGCAATGATTCCGGATAGAAAATCTGATCCAATGAACCACCCACCATGTAGACGAAGAAGCCTAAGCCAAATACCCCGTAAACAATCGACGGCACACCCGCCAGGTTGATTACCGCGATACGGATCAGTTTGGTCATCATGTTTTTGCCAGCATATTCGTGCAGATAAACAGCCGCAACTACACCCAATGGCGTCACAATGACCGTCATCAGTAACACCATGAACACGGTGCCAAAGATTGCCGGGAAGACACCGCCTTCGGTATTGGCTTCACGTGGTTCGTCACTGACAAATTTGCCAATCTGATGGAACCAATGACCAATCTTCTGTATTAAGCCCATCTGATTCGGCCAGTTCACATCCAGCACTTGAGTCAGTGGAATGCTCACTTCTACGCCACGCATATCTTTTACAATCAGTGTGTCGTGGCTAGCCTGATCGCGCAGTGCAAACAGTTGTTTTTCCAAAACCTGATATTCTTTGTCCAACTCAGCACGCTGATCAGCTAACTCTTTTTTAGCGGCATCGTTCCATTCGTTATTCAGCTGTAACTTACGCTCTTTCATGCGCAATTTTTCCAGCTGATAGTTGATGGCACCAATGTCACCTTTTTGCAGATCGTCAGCTTCTTTATTGATTTGACGCACACGTTGCAGATGTTCAGGCAGTACTTTGTATACATCATCGGCCAATGGCTTACCATCAACAACCAAACGCTGAACATAACCGTAGAAATTGCCGTTGGTAGAACGTTCCAACACAGCCAGATCTTTCGGCTCATTACGTTGCTGGATATCGGTCTCCAGCATCCAGCGAAAATCGAGTGAAACGAACTCACGGTTACCGGTTTTCACCAGATAACGGGTCAGCACTTCATCGACATTGGCCGGCAATTCCACCCCCATCGCACGAATACGCGCACTGGGAACCAGTTCGTCATCGTACAATTCGCCGATAACCACTTCCTGCTTGCCATTCTCGCTGATGTGCCATTCATAGATGGTGTGAGGCCAGAAATAAACCAGACCACGCCAGCCAATCAGCATCAACAAACCAATTACGGCAACCAGACTGAGACTTACTGCTCCGCCTGTCATCCAGATCCAGGGAGAGCCTGATTTAAACCACTTTTTCATGCTGCTTTATCCTTTGATCCGATTACATGGAGCTGTATTTTTCACGCAGACGTTGACGAATAAATTCGGCAATGCTGTTGAAAATAAAGGTGAACACGAACAGTACAAATGCGGCCAGGAACAGCACGCGGTAATGTGAACTGCCTACTTCCGACTCTGGCATTTCTACTGCGATATTAGCCGCCAGTGTACGCAGACCTTCAAAGATACTCATGTTCATTACCGGTGTATTTCCGGTCGCCATCAGTACGATCATGGTCTCACCTACTGCACGGCCCAAGCCCATCATCACCGCAGAGAAAATACCTGGGCTGGCAGTCAGGATCACAACACGGCTCAGCGTCTGCCAAGGTGTAGCGCCCAATGCCAGAGAGCCCTGTGTCAGATGTTTCGGCACTGAGAACACCGCATCTTCCGCAATCGAGAAGATAGTCGGGATCACCGCAAAACCCATCGCGATACCTACTACCAGCGAGTTACGCTGATCGAAGCGAATACCGATATCGTTGGTGATAAAACCACGCACATTGCCACCGAATAGATGTGTTTCCAGCAGCGGACTTAGTTCAATACAACCCCAGCCAATGAAGACAATAACCGGCACCAGCACCACTGCATGCCAACCTTCCGGTAATATACCTCTGATTTTGCGTGGTAATACGTTCCAGCCCATACCGGTCAGTAAGACACCCAACGGTAATGACACCAGCATCAGCACAATACCCGGCAGGTTTTCCTCAATCGCAGGTGCCAGCCACAGACCGGCAAGGAAACCGAGAATAACGGTCGGCAGTGCCGCCATGATTTCAACGGTAGGCTTCACGAAATTACGCATGCCCGCCGACATAAAGTAGCCTGCGTAAATCGCACCTGCCAGTGCAATGGGCACCGCAAACAGCATGGCATAGAACGCGGCTTTCAGTGTGCCGAACGCTAATGGGATCAAACTCAGTTTTGGCTCAAAATCATCAGATGCTGACGTTGATTGCCACACGAACTGTGGATCTGGGTAGCCTTCGTACCACACTTGAGTCCACAGGGAACCCCAGCTCACTTCAGGATGTTCGTTATGAACATTGAACAGCTGGAACTGATCGTTCTGCTGTAGCAGCAAAGCGGAATTACGCGGTGACAGTGCAATGGCATCCAGCGCAGTCGTGCCTAAATTTTCAGCATATAAGCGGGCAT
>CALMKU010000078.1 GCA_937866945.1 uncultured Tolumonas sp. | reverse complement strand
ATTATCGGGATCGCATTAACCGGTTGTGGCGAGAAAAAAGATAACCACCTGAAAGTGGGTGCCATTGCTGGTGCGGAAACACAGGTTGCTGAAGAAGCCGCTAAAATCGCCAAAGAAAAATTTGGTCTGGAAGTGGAAATCGTACAGTTCAGTGATTTCGCAACACCAAACGTAGCCTTGAATGATGGCAGCATCGATGTGAATGCGTTCCAGCATAAACCCTATCTGGATTCACAGATCAAAGATCGTGGCTTCAAACTGGTGGCTGTAGGTAACACCTTTGTTTACCCAATCGCCGGTTACTCGAAGAAAATCAAAGCGGTTAGCGAGCTGAAAGAAGGTTCACAGATCGCCGTACCAAATGACCCAACCAACCTGGGCCGTTCACTGCTGCTGCTGCAAAAACAGGGTCTGCTGAAACTGAAAGATGGCGCGGGTCTGTCTGCAACTGTATTGGATATCGTAGAAAACCCGAAAAAAGTGAAGATTGTTGAACTGGAAGCCGCTCAGTTGCCACGCGCACTGGAAGATGTGGATCTTGCGATCATCAACACTGTGTATGCCTCTCAGGTTAATCTGCAGCCAACCCGTGATGGCCTGTTTGTGGAAGACAAAGAATCACCATACGTAAATCTGATCGTAGCGCGTGAAAACAACCAGAACGATGAGAAAGTGAAGAACTTCGTAAAATCTTACCAGGATGAAGCGGTGTTCAAAAAAGCCACTGAACTGTTTAACGGTGGCGTAGTAAAAGGCTGGTAATTCTACCTTCGCTTACTACACACAACGGCCGGCATTTGTCGGCCGTTTTTATTTTCTGCCATTCTTACTTCCTTCCCCCGTATGAAATAGCTGAAAGTTACATATAATTTACTGAAACCCATTGCGCACAACTTATTATGACCGCTGAAAAATCGACTGATCTGTTATTACTGGATAACCAACTTTGCTTTGCGCTCTACAGCGCCAGCAATGCCATTGTGCGGGCTTATCGCCCCTTGCTGGAGCAACTCGACCTAACTTACCCGCAATATTTGGTGATGCTGGTGTTATGGCAACAAGATGGCGTCAGTGTGAAACAGCTGGGCGAGCAACTGTTTCTGGACTCCGGCACCCTCACTCCGCTGTTAAAACGACTGGATGTGAAAGGGTTAGTCCGCCGGGAACGCAGTGAACAGGATGAGCGCATACGCGTTTTGACGCTGACAGAGCAAGGCAAAGCACTAAAAAAACAGGCCGCAGACATTCCGCTCAGAATGCGCGACCAGCTTCATATTTCAGATACCCAACTGCAGGTGCTGAAAAGCCATTGCGAGCAGGTGCAACAGCAGTTGCATGAGCAAAATGATTAATCTTTTTGCGGGAACTGCATATCCTGATAACGCACAAAACTCGTTTTGTTTTTCAGCTTATAACCCAGCCACAACATAAAAAAGATCGGAATACCGATATAGGTCGCAGCAGCCCCTTTCCAATCAATCGTATCCGCCGTAAAGGCGGTGTAATCCTGCCCTAATGTCACCAACAGACACAGTAGAAACGCCAGCAACGGACCAAATGGGAAAAATAGTGCCCGGTAAGGTAAATGGTGTAATTCCCCACCTTGCAGCAGATAACCCTTACGGAAGCGGTAATGACAAATCGCAATGCCCAGCCAAGCAATAAATCCGCTCATGCCGGATGCACTCATCAGCCACATATAGACCGCCTGATCACCGAACAACGAAGTCAGGAAGCACAACATGGCGACCAGTGTCGTTGCTATTAATGCATTCACCGGCACACCATTGCGGCTCAAACCGGCCAGCCATTTCGGCGCCATACCATTACATGCCATGGTATAAAGCATGCGCGTCGAGGCATACATCCCTGAATTACCGGCGGATAGAATTGCCGTCAGAATAACGCTGTTCATTACCGCCGCGGCTAACGCCAAACCGGCACGATCGAACACCAAGGTAAATGGGCTGGAACTGATATCGGTGACATCATTTTTCAGCAATTGCGGGTCGTTATACGGCAGCAACACGCCAATAATGAAGATCGCAAAAACATAAAACAGCAGGATACGCCAGAATACCTGCCGTACTGCACGCGGAATATTCTTACCCGGATCTTCGGATTCACCGGCCGCCACACCGATCAGTTCAGTGCCTTGAAACGAGAACCCGGCAATCATGGCAACACTGAGCAAGGCCGGGAAACCACCGACAAACGGCGCATCACCAGTGCTGAGGTTGCTCCAGCCCGGATGCGAATCGCCGTGCATGATGCCAAACACCATCAGCATACCGATACCGATAAAGGCAATCACGGTCACGACTTTGATCAATGAACACCAGAATTCCGCTTCACCAAAACCTTTCACAGTAAAAGCGTTCAGCGCCACGATGATCGCCAGAAAGCCCGCGCTCCAGACATAACCCGGCACTTCTGGAAACCAGTATTTCATGATGATGGCGGAAGCGGCTAACTCCACCGCCACGGTGATCGCCCAGTTGTACCAATAATTCCAGCCCTGCGCGAAACCAAATGCCGGATCAACAAAATGACTGCCATACGCCGCAAATGAACCGGAAACCGGCATAAAAGCCGCCATTTCACCCAGACTGGTCATCAGGAAATAGACCATCAAGCCAATTAACAAATACGCTAACAGCGCGCCACCCGGCCCGGCATTGGCAATTGTTGCGCCAGAGGCAACAAATAACCCCGTACCGATCGAACCACCAATGGCGATCATACTGAGATGCCGCGACTGCAATTTCCGTTGCAGACCCGGTGTGTGTGCAGAGGTTGTCATAACCCATTCCCTTCTTCTGTTTACGCTGTTTTTCCTGCTTGCTGTGTTTTTTTCACACTGCAGCTTAAAAGGCCGCTAGAAATACGCAGCAAACCGGGTTTTGGCAAGGCTTTTTTAGAGGGAAAGGGCAATTTTTTGGTATAAAAAACCAGCAACCTTGGTTTTATTGAAATAAAGCTTCAGAATGGATGAATGAAATAGCACTCTATGTGCATTAACCACCATTTTACTCAATGGTGGCTGCATAACTATTAAAACTAAACCAACAGTACCTGAATACCGCGCGCTTCCAGTGCGGCTTGATCCGCTTCACTGATACCGTGGTCGGTGATCACGATGTCGATCTTGTCGATTGGCACCACAACATTGGGGGTCTTGCGGCCAAATTTACTGGAATCCGTCACCACGATGATTTGTTTCGCGGCCTGACACATGGCCTGGCTGACCTGATAGGCTTCAATAAAGGTAGTGGTGCCCTGTTCAATATCAAAACCATCAGCACCAATAAATAACTTATCAAAGGTAAAGGCACGGAACGCCTGTTCGGCCAAGCCACCGTGAAACGAGGCAGAACGTTTACGGTAAGTGCCGCCCGGCATAAGCAAATTCATATTACTGTCGCGGGCCACGGCTTCATTCATGATATGCAGGCTGTTGGTCATCACCGTCAACGCCACCCGCTCAACCAACCACGGCACCATCTGCAGTGTGGTGCTACCGTTATCTAAGATAATAGATTCGCCATCGTGCACCAGCGAGGCAGCTTTGGCACCGATCCGCTGTTTGATACTTTGATTGAGCGCGGTTTTTTCATCAATGGTGCGGTCTTCCGCGATCGGCTGTGAGATCGCCTCAGCTCCGCCATAACGGCGCGTCACCAGATGGGCCAACTCTAACTGTCGCAGGTCGCTGCGAATGGTAGCGCCGGTAATATTAAAGTGGCTTGCCAGATCATTGACCGATGTTCTGCCTTGTTCACGCAGATAACGTACTAACATTTCCCGACGAACTTCAACGCTCATATCAG
>CALMKU010000077.1 GCA_937866945.1 uncultured Tolumonas sp. | reverse complement strand
TCCACCATCTATATGCTGCAAACCCAAACCGCCGTGGAGCGTTTTGATGAAGCCTTGTATGAGTTGGAAAGCGAAGTTCAGGCGGAAATCCAGCGTCAGGCCAAAGCGGCACAACTGGCTCAGAGCAAAGCAGAGAGTGTAACCAACACTGCAACCACCTCCAGCCCAGCTACATCAACACCTGCTGCGAGTCCGGTACAGCCTGCGACAGCCGTAGTGCCACCGAAACCTGTTGTCGAAGTCGATGTCGCCAGCATTTACAGCAAAAGCTCCAGCAGTGTCTATCTGGAAACAGAAGAATCAGTGGATCAGTTTGTAGACGCACTCAAAGCTGAATTGAAAAAAATTGTGAGTGATAAAAAGCGTGTGCGTATCCGCTAACTTGGGTTAGGGATATCGGCATCAGTCATTAATTAAAGGTTTAAAGATGAATACCAGTAATATTAAAAAATACGCACCGCAAGCACGTAACGATTTTATCGCAGCGATGCGCAAGCAGGCCGCCAAATATGGCATCACCGCAGACAGCATTTTACCGGCAGAACAGAAAGGCGACTTGCTGCTGATTGGCGATCAGGTTTTTCCGCTATCCGTCATGAAACCACGTGAGAAGCTGATCAAACGCATTCAAACCAGCAGTTTTGAGCAGACGATTGATTATATCGCTTACAGCTGGTTTAACCGTCTCTGTGCGATTCGCTACATGGAATGCAAAGGCTTACTGGATCATGGTCGCCGTGTACTGAGTAGTGCCGATGGCAGTGCAGGCTTGCCACAGATTCTGGAAGAATGTCTGGATATTGACCTACCAGGTTTAGATGCCAGCCGTGTGGCTGAACTTAAGCTGGATGGCAATAAAGACGAAGAGCTGTATCGGGAGCTGTTATTGGCGCAGTGTCATGCGTTGAATCAGGTCATGCCACTCTTGTTTGAACAGGTTTCTGATGAGTCTGAACTACTGTTACCGGATAACCTGACCAAAACCGATTCGTTGATCCGTGATTTGGTGAGCAGCATTCCGGAAGAAGACTGGTCGGATGTACAGATTATTGGCTGGCTGTATCAGTTCTATATTTCTGAAAAGAAAGACCAGGTGATTGGTAAAGTCGTCAAGAGTGAAGACATTCCTGCTGCGACACAACTCTTCACCCCAAACTGGATTGTAAAATATCTGGTGCAAAACAGTGTCGGTCGTTTATGGATGATGGCACAGCCTGATAGTACGCTTGCCAGTGAGTGGGAATACTATATTCAGCCAGCGGAACAGACCGATGAAGTCAATGCACAGTTAAAACAGCTGATTGATGTGCGGATCAGTGAAGATGGCGATACTTTAAACCCTGAAAGCATTACGGTACTCGATCCGGCTTGTGGTTCGGGGCATATTCTGGTGGAAGCCTATGATTGCTTAAAAGCGATTTATTTAGAACGTGGTTACCGTAGCCGTGATATTCCACGTTTGATTCTGGAAAACAACCTGTACGGCATTGATATTGATACCCGTGCGGCACAGTTGGCCAGTTTTGCGCTATTGATGAAAGCGCGTGAGGATGACCGCCGTTTATTTAGCAATCCACCGAAGCTGAATATTATTGCGCTACAAGACAGTCAGCCAGAACGACTGGAAGCATTCGGTCAGGATTTGGCAAATACTGGTATTGCACAGGCAGATTTAAAAGAATTATTAGACCTATTTGAACATGCTTCGACCTTTGGTTCTTTGATTCAAATTCCTCAAGCATTCGCTAAAAAACTACCTGATTTAGAAAGCAAGCTGAATACAGCAGCAGCGTCAGGCGATATCTTTAGTCAGCAGTCAGCACAAGAACTGTTACCGCTCGTTCAGCAAGCCATGTTATTGGCCAAACAATATGATGCTGTAATTGCTAACCCGCCATATATGGGTGGTAAGGGGATGAATCCAGCACTTAAAGATTTTGCGAAGAAAAAATTCCCTAACAGCAAGTCAGACCTATTTGCCATGTTTATTGAACGTGGTTTCGATTGGTGTAAGGACAGCGGTTTTAATAGCATGGTGACCATGCAAAGCTGGATGTTCCTGTCCTCTTATGAAGCAATGCGTGAAAAGTTGCTACAGGATCGGACTTTGTCTTGTATGGTGCATATGGGCAATGGA
>CALMKU010000076.1 GCA_937866945.1 uncultured Tolumonas sp. | reverse complement strand
CAGTGAAACAAAGGAACAACGGCGTGTTGGTTTAACCTGCACGCCGTTTTGTTATCTATTTAATAACGCGGTTTTGTGTATAAATTGAAATAACGTAATGCCAGTGCTTCTGCTTCAGTTAGTTTCTCTGGCGTGAGACGTGATGCGACCAATTCTTTATTGGTTACAGCAATTTGATTGCCATTCACCGCAGAAACGGCCAGCCACGCATAAGCCTGAACATCATCAGTCGGAACACCTTGTCCCTTGGCATACATGACACCCAGATTGCACTGTGCTTCGTAGTTATCTTGTTCTGCTGCTTTACGCATCCATTTAGCTGCTTGTACCAGATCTTTTGAAACACCGTTACCGGATTGATACATCAGACTTAAGTTAAATTGTGCTGGCATATGGCCCAGTTCTGCCGCTTTACGGATGAAATCTGCTGCTTTAGTTGGATCTTTTTCAACGCCCAGACCTTGTTGATACAGTATACCCAACTGAAATAGAGCGTTGATATCGCCTAATTCCGCAGCTTTGCCATACCAATTAGCGGCTTGTTTCAAGTCTTTGGTAACGCCCCGACCTTGGGTAAACATCTGCCCTAGTGTGAATTGTGAGGCGGCATGTCCCTTTTTTGCAGCTCTATTTATCCATAGAAAAGCTTGTTTGACATCCGAAGTCACACCCTGCCCGCTGTCGTACATTAAACCAAGGTTATATTGTGCGTAAGGATCACCCTGTTCAGCGGCCTGAGTGTACCAATATGCTGCTTGTTGGAAATTTTGTGTTACACCAGAGCCATTGTCATACATAAAACCGAGATTGAACTGCGCTTTGGAATTACCTTGCAGCGCTGATTTTTGATACCAGAATGCGGCTTGCTGAAAGTTTTGCGGCATTCCTTGCCCATTTTCGTACATCAATCCGAGGTTATATTGAGAATTGGGATCCCCTTGTTCTGCGGAACTCACTGTCGCTGCAACATCACTGGCAGTCAGCTCGGCGACTGTTGATGCAGAAAAGAAAAACAAAGCAAGAATAAGTAAGCGAGTTACTGGCAGATACTGTTTCATCTCTTTCTTATTCCTGATGTGTGCAATAGTTAATTCTGAGTGTTATTTCCGCACCAGCCAGACACCCGATTCCATATGATGGGTGAACGGGAACTGATCAAACAAGGCACAACGGGCAATCGCATGTGTCTGACACAAAGTCTGCAGGTTGTCGCACAAGGTTTCCGGATTACAGGAAATATACAGGATCTGATCGTAAGCCTGGATCATGGTCAGCGTCTTCGGATCTAACCCAGCCCGTGGCGGGTCAACCAGAATGGTATTGCACTCATAACTTTGCAGATCAATGCCTTGCAGACGAGTGAACTCACGTTCGCCGTTCATAGCTTGGGTGAACTCCTCTGCCGACATCCGCAGGATCTGTACATTATCAATGTTATTCACGGCGATATTATGTTGTGCCGCATGCACCGATGGTTTGGCAATTTCGGTGGCTAACACGCGATTAAAATTTTTCGCCAGTGCTAGCGAGAAGTTGCCGTTGCCGCAATACAGTTCCAGCAAATCACCCTGACAGCCAGTGGTGACATCAATGGCCCAACCCAGCATCTGCTGATTCATTTCGGCATTCGGCTGCGTGAAACTGTTTTCAATCTGCATATATTCGAGCGTGCGCTCACCGACTTGCAGCTGTTCCAGTACATATTCACGTTCTAATACGATCTTTTGTTTGTGCGCGCGGCCGACCACATCAACTTCACCAAATTCCGCCCGCAGACTCTGGCGTAATTCGGTGGCGGCTGGCTGCCAGGCGTCATTCAGGGGTTTGTGATAGAGCAGACTGATCAACGCTTCACCACTGAGGGTAGTCAGAAAATCGATCTGAAACAGCTTATATTTAAGTGTGTGATTATTGCGGATCAACTCAAGCATGCGCGGCATCAGACGATTGATCAGCAGACTGCCGGTGGGAAACTCGTGCACGTAATAGCGTTGCTTGGTTTCGCTGTTAAACATGACATAAAACAGATCGTCGCCTTCGTGCCAGATGCGAAATTCAGCCCGCATCCGGTAATGCGTTGGCGCGGAGGCAAACACTTGTGGCATTGGTGCCTGAAAGGGGGCGAGCAATTGCGTCAGACGCTGCTGTTTGTCGTGCAATTGTTGCTGGTAAA
>CALMKU010000075.1 GCA_937866945.1 uncultured Tolumonas sp. | reverse complement strand
GATGTTTTGCTGGAAGTGCTTGAAAGTGAAGGCATTGAATACATTTTCGGCAACCCCGGTACCACGGAATTACCGTTGATCGATGCACTGTTACGGCATCATTCGGTTAAATATGTTTTTGCATTACAGGAAGCCAGCGCGGTTGCTATGGCGGATGGTTATGCGCAGGCAACGCGTAAGCCCGGATTCATTAATCTACACACGGCCGGTGGGCTTGGTCATGGCATGGGGAATTTAATTAATGCCAAGGTGTCACAAACCCCATTAGTGGTCACAGCCGGCCAGCAAGATCTGCGGCATACACTGACTGACCCGTTGCTATATGATGATTTAGTCAGCATTGCCCGCCCGAATGTGAAAGGGGCGCAAGAAGTCACCAACGCGTCTCAACTGCCGATCTTACTTCGCCGCGCCTTTAATGATGCCGATGCGGCGCCAAAAGGCCCGGTGTTTTTATCATTACCAATGGATGTGATGGAGCAAAAATGTGATGTCACCGTTCCCGAACAATCACGCATCATCCATCGTTATACTGCGGGTAGCCTTGATATTCTGACCAAAGAGATTGCCCAAATCAGCCCTGGTCGGTTAGCGATTATCGCGGGTGATGAAATCCATGACTCCGACGCCAGCACCGAAGTCGTCGCTTTAGCCGAAATGCTTGGGGCATCGGTCTATGGCTCTTCATTTCCGGCCCGCATCCCATTCCCGACCGCACACCCGCTGTGGGCTGGCAATATGCCGATGAATGCGAAACTTATTTCTGAAATTTTGCAAAACTACGATGCGATTCTGGGGTTAGGCGGAAAGTCGTTAATTACGGTACTATACAGCGAGATACCTGCCGTTCCATCTCATTGTCAAGTCTTCCAACTGTCTGCCGACCCGAGTGATTTGGGCAGAACCTATGTGTCAAAACTCTCCACCATTGGTGATCTTCAGTGCTCATTGAAAGTGCTGCTTCCGCTGCTGAAACAAGAACTACAACAGATCAGTTTTGATGCGAAAACATTGCTCGATGCCGCCTTCGTTCGGCAGCAGCAGAAACAAACAACACTGCAAGCGGATGTTTCAGCACAGTTTAGTCAAACACCGGTTTCACCTTTGGTTGCGGCCTTTGAAGCAGCAAGAGCGATTGGCCCGGATATCACCATTATTGATGAAGCCTTAGCCACCACGAACGCACTACGGGCCAGCTTAAATAGTCATCAGGCTACTCAATATTCATTCTTCCGAGGTGGTGCTTTGGGTTGGGCCATGCCTGCCGCGGTTGGTTTTAGCCTTGGCCGGGGGCGCGAACCTGTTGTTTGTTTTGTCGGTGATGGCGCCGCGATGTATTCACCGCAAGCCCTCTGGACTGCCGCGCATGAAAATTTACCGATCACGTTTATCGTGATGAACAATCAGGAATATAACATTCTGAAAAATTTCATGCGGAGTCAGGAAAACTATACCTCCGCTCAAACCGGAAAATTCATTGCCATGGATATTACCAACCCGGTTATTGATTATCAGGCGCTGGCATTATCGATGGGCGTCACCGCTTGCAAGGTCACGCAGGCAGCAGACATAGCGCCGACGATTGAGCATTGCATTCGTTCTGGCAAAACCTGTCTGGTCGAAATCGTGATTTCAGCATAACCGATCTGAACCAGCATTATAGGTTGGGGCCCAGTTTCAGCGCCAATGTGGCCGCGCGCCTAATGTTTCATAGGCATAGCACTGCTATGCCTTTTTTGCATGAGCTTCATGTATCACATTAAGTTGATTAAATTTGAAGTGATGCATGAACTCTCTGATGAGTAATATTTGCGCATAAAATAACGGGCTGATATCCGATTCAGCCGATGAAGGTGGCCGCCCCATCGAAATTTCTGCATATTGCCCGAATACCGACTCTAAACGATCGCGAGAGAAGGCCATTACCGGCGCATCATCGACCTTTGATAATTGCGCCAGATGAATAATAAAATCATCACGGTTATATATAGTTTCATAGCCCGCGAGCTTGGGCACTATTTTTTCGATTTCATCTTCAATTTCATTGATCGCATATTCAATTTCAGCCGGTGTTGGTGGGGTCTGTTTAAAATATCGGTCACGGATATTTTTATAACCAACGGGGATAGAGATCTCAGTCTGCAAGCCATCATGTAGCTCAAACAACGATTCATTTTCGTCGATGGTTAAAAAAACGACCGCGCCGTTTTTCGCATGATCATTCAAAATAGCATCGACCTGCTGATTGATAACACGCATATGCGCTTCCCCCATTGCTGCAACACAAAAAATTATCTGTTACACGCGATTGAAAATCTCACCAATGAATGCGGAAGCTTTGTTAGCCCCTGTTGGGGTAATGGTGTGTCCAGCCCCCGCTTCATAATAGGACTGCACCACAAAACCGGCTTCTTCAAGTTTAGCGACCGCTTTTTCACTTTCAGACCAAGGAATAACCGCATCACTTTTCCCGTGGATCAGCATGACTTTTAATTCATCATTTGAGACAAAAGGCTCTGGTGATGCTAACCGGCCAGAAAAAGAAACAACACCGGCGAGTGGAAACCGCTGAGTCACCAGTGCATCCAACGCCATGATTGCGCCTTGGGAAAAACCCGCCAGCATTAACTTATCGGTTTGCAAATTAAAGTCATGTTCGGCCAAAAGATCATTGATCGTGCGATCAAAATCCGCTCTGGCGGCAACAATACGAGCTGAACGCGACTGCTCGGTTACTCCGGTTACGCTAAACCATTGGTAGCCGCCATTTCCTTGATCAAATGGGAATGGCGCATTCGTGGAAATGAACGTCACGTCAGGGTGCTGTTGTTGCCAAAACTGCGCTAATGGCTGTAAATCACGACCATTACTACCCACACCGTGTAATAAAATCACTGCTTTTTTAGTCATGGATATTCTCCTAAAAACCATAATCGCTCATATCAGGGCCAACAGGCACAATGCCATTCGGGTTCAACGCTTTAATGGAATAATAACCCTGCTTGATGTGATCAATATTCACCGTGCTCCGGATGCCGGGCATATCCAAAATGCGTTTAACATAACTATTCAGATGTGGATATTCCCGTAACTGACGGAAATTGCACTTAAAAACGCCATGATAAGCTGCATCAAAACGAATCAACGTCACAAACAATCGGATGTCTGTTTCGGTAAATTGCGAACCAAACAGAAATTGGCGGCCATCACTCAATCGGGTTTCCAACGTCTGCAACATGCTAAATACATCGTGATACGCTTCTTCGTAACTGACCTGCGTCGTTGCAAAGCCTGCCCGGTAAACACCGTTATTGAGTTTTGGGTATATATCATCATTGAGCTGATCAATTTCCGCACTCAACGCAGCAGGATAGAGATCAATATCTGAGGAAGCTAACGCACCAAACCCACTGTTCAGCATGCGAACAATATCCGCCGACTCATTACTAACGATGGTTTTCCGCTTTTTATCCCACAACACCGGCACTGTAGCCCGTCCGGTATAGTGCGGATCGGCCATGGTATAGAGTTGATGCAACCATTCCGTACCGTTCAATTCATCACGATTCGCACCGGGGTAATCACCAAAATGCCAACCCTGATCTAACAACCGAGGCTCAACAATCGACACGCTAATCACCGATTCCAGACCTTTTAATTTTCGCGCCATCAATGTTCGCGAAGCCCAAGGGCAAATAAAAGCAACATAGAGATGATAGCGATCCGCTTCGGCTTGGAACCCACCATCACCGGTCACGCCGGGGCTGCCATCAGGTGTTACCCAGTTACGGAAACCTGAGATCTGACGAACGAAGCCCCCTTTAGCATCCGATGCCTGCACCGGATGCCAATCTGCTGTCCATGTACCATTAACTAACATAACAGGCCCGCCTATTTGTTAAATGTGGTTGGTTTCAGCG
>CALMKU010000074.1 GCA_937866945.1 uncultured Tolumonas sp. | reverse complement strand
TCGATCAAGCAATTTCTGCCAATACCAGCTATGACCCTAGCCGGTTTGAAGGCCATAAAGTACCGATGAAACAGCTATTGAAAGATCTGTTAACTGCCTATAAATACGGTCTGAAAACATTGTATTACCATAACACCCGTGACGGTGCGGATGATGCGCAGCTACAGGTAGCACAAGCTGATGATTGCGCCGGCGGTGCATGTAAGATCTAAGCAGGTATGGCCTCTCACTGAGAGGCCTTAATACTTATAAGCAGGAATAGAATAATGGCGTATAGCACCTTCTCAAAACAACCTAACGATGCCCGCAAAGAGCCGATGTTTTTCGGCCAGACCGTTAACGTGGCACGTTATGACCAGCAAAAATATGAAGTTTTCGAACGTCTGATCGAGAAACAACTTTCATTTTTCTGGCGCCCGGAAGAAGTCGATGTTTCGCAAGATCGTATCGATTATCAGGCGTTGCCGCCGCATGAACAGCATATTTTTATTTCCAACCTGAAATATCAAACCCTGCTGGATTCCATCCAAGGACGCAGCCCTAACGTGGCTTTATTACCTCTGGTTTCTTTACCGGAACTGGAAACCTGGATCGAAACCTGGGCATTTTCTGAAACTATTCATTCCCGCTCCTACACCCACATCATCCGTAATATCGTGAATGATCCGGCCGTGGTTTTCGATGATATCGTAGTGAACGAACAAATCATCAAACGCGCAGAAGACATCGCCGGTTATTACGATGAACTGATTGAGCTGACCCAATACTGGCAGTTACTGGGTGAAGGCACGCATCAGGTTAATGGCAAAACCGTGGTAGTTTCACGCCGCGAACTGAAAAAGAAACTTTATCTGTGTCTGATGAGCGTAAATGCGCTGGAAGCGATCCGTTTTTATGTCAGTTTTGCCTGCTCTTTTGCCTTTGCTGAACGTGAACTGATGGAAGGAAATGCCAAGATCATCAAGATGATTGCCCGCGATGAAGCCTTACATTTAACCGGCACACAGCACATGCTGAATATCTTGCGCGAAGGCAGTGATGATCCTGAAATGGCTGAAATTGCCCGCGAATTGCATGATGAGTGCTTTAATCTATTCAAAAAAGCCGCGGAACAAGAAAAAGAGTGGGCAGCCTATTTGTTTAAAGATGGCTCAATGCTTGGTTTGAACAAAGATATTCTGTGCCAGTACGTCGAGTTTATTACTAACGTGCGGATGCAAGGTGTCGGTTTACCATTAGCTTTTGATGCTGATCGTCAGAATCCACTGCCGTGGATCAATACCTGGCTGAACTCAGATAACGTGCAAGTTGCCCCACAAGAAGTTGAAATTAGTTCTTATTTGGTGGGTCAGATCGATTCGGAAGTAAACCCGGATGATCTCGGCGATTTCCTGCTGTAATCTTGCATATAGCATGACGCGATAGGAACAAATCGGAACCGATGAAACGGGAAAAAATCACCATAATAACCCCGCATACAACGTTTAAGCTTTCCAGCGACGAAAGTCTGCTGGATGGCTTGTTGCGTACTGGTCATCAGATCGAATATCAATGTCGCAATGGGTATTGTGGTGCTTGCCGCTGTAAGCTGGTGTCTGGGGAAGTCAGTTATCCTACCCTGCCACTGGCTTTTATTCCTGCCGGTGAAGTGCTGACTTGTTGTGGAAAACCCGAATCAACCTTGGTGCTTGATTTGCCTTTGGTTGACGTTACGTCCTCAGAAAAACACGAGCAGACAGCCTAACACAGCAGTACACCATCGCGACCGCTAATGTCCGGCGAAGAGGAACTTGGTGTGGCTTCATTGTGTTTATGTAGCCCAGTTTGAACATATTATTAGATTATGCGGATGATATGTCTGTTAGAAACTGTTGATGGTGCGGTTTGATCGTTAAATAACGCTGGCGGAACAGTGAAAACCAATCATGCAGCATCGTTGAAGCGGTAATATCACCTTGTTGTTGTAATAAACAACAAGCAACCTCTGCAGTACAAAGTTGATTTTCGTTAGATGCCACACGCAAGCGATAAGCTGACAAGGTTTGTGGCTGTACAGACACTACTGGAAATTGATCAAGATATGGGCTTTTGCGGAACATCTTGCGCGCTTCGCTCCATGTACCATCGAGCAAAATATAGAGCGGCCGGTTTGGTAATGTCTCTACTGTGCGGATCACTACGCGTTCACCCTCTTGCACGTAGCTTTCCGGAAACACTACAACCGGTGAATAAGTCGGTTCAGCCAATAAAGCCAGTAAGCCCTCATCAACCTCTGTGCGCGACCACATAAAAGCGTAAGTATCATGCGGAAAAATATCGGCAATCAATCGGCCAGTGTTGGAAGGTTTCATCGGCTCGGTGTCATACATCAGTAAACAGAACGCTGCTTGCGGCATACCTTCTGGTTTTAATGCACAAGCACACTGCACTGTCGGTAAACCGCAACCTTCGCAGCGGGCAATCGATCCGCCACGGGCATTAAATGGCTTTGTTGCTTTCGCCAGTCGTTGTTGTCTCAATCGTTGGAATGCATTCATAGAAAAAAACCAAAATAAAAGGGGTAACCTTTCGGCTACCCCAAAAAACGAGGCACTGACAATAATCAGTAAAAAGAAATGCCCTTTCAACTGGTTTAGTGAGGGTGAATCACCGGCAACCACTTGATGGGCAACAACACACAACAACAAAGGAAACAATGAAGACAAAGCAGAAGCTGAGTCAATGTGTTAATTCTTGATCCTAATCGTACAAATGTCCAGCATGATTTGTAATTTTTTTACGTGATA
This sequence comes from uncultured Tolumonas sp., assembly GCA_937866945.1. Lineage (GTDB taxonomy): Bacteria > Pseudomonadota > Gammaproteobacteria > Enterobacterales > Aeromonadaceae > Tolumonas. Next base: position 1,424 of record CALMKU010000074.1, on the reverse strand, counting down.
ACAAAAATTATTGGTCAGCAAAGCAGCGGATATCTGTTTTTTATTGTTTTAGATCATTTATTGGCGTGATTTAATCTTTTTTTAATTTCATTTATGTAATCAAATTACGAAATTCGTTTTTTGATAGATAACGAGAAGAGATAGGTTTACGGATTCTGTCAGGTATAATCATCTAGTCTATAGCAAAGGAATTAAATTTAAGTGACAGAACTAGCTGCAGAAGCCCTCCTTCCCGACTTTTCAGATTTGTCGTGCGAGAAATTATCCTCTGTTCAACCGATTAGTTTCGCTGAAACGCAAGAACGTGCGGCATCAGCTATTTTGCGCCTCAATACTGCCAGCCAAAGCTGTCCGGCTTTATTGTTAAGTGGTTTCCCTGGCGTCAACTACGAACGTGTCATCATTGATCTTATTGATGACTGCCCAAAACCATTTAATCGTAGTTTTGATCTTTGCTATACCGAAAATCTGAAAAACCCTTTCCGCCCAATATGGCTGAAATTGAAAGCAGGTACCGGCCCGGAATTTTGCGACTTATTAGATGACCTGTTCAAATTGCTGCGACTGAAACTAGATGCAGAAGAACTGGTTAACAAGATCCTGCGGAAACAGGATAATGATGAAAAACTGGCTGAATACCTGACGGAACTGTCCGCGCATGTGGCACAAGATGGTGTGTTTACTCATCCGGTATTGATGAATCTGATGATCCACCAACTGCAACCACAGCCGCCAGTCATTTACGCACGTGACTTAACCTGGCGTTCCTTGTTTGGTTCCATCAATTATGTAACGGAACAAGGTAGCGTTTACAGTAACCATCATTTACTGGAAGCCGGTTTATTGCGTGAAGCCAATGGCGGTTATCTGATCATCCCGGTTGATGAATTGCTGATGAAACCGCAACTGTGGTTCAAACTGCATAACGCGCTGGCTACCGGTTATCTTGATTGGTCTGCGCCGGAAGATACGCCACCGCAAACACCGTTTTTCCAGCCAGAAGCAACGCCATTGGACATCAAACTGATTCTGGTCGGCGATCGTATCTCTATTGCAGAATTCAATCTGCTGGATAATGAATTTTCAGAGAAGATTTTCCTGCGAACCGATCTCATCACCGAATTCCCGTATGACGAAGATTCTGTAGCCCAATTTACCGGGTTGTTGTGCCATATTCGTCATCATTGGGAATTACTGGATTTTGATGCTTCGGCAATTAAAGAGCTGATGCGGTTTTCCTGTCGTTTATGTGAACACCAGCGCATCCTCTCTTTTGCCGAAACACAGCTGGTCGCGCTGATGCAACTGGCTCACAGTATTGCCTCCGAACAAGGTGCGGAGCTAATCACCTCACTGCATATTAAAGCCGCATTGTCTGAACAGGAATATCGACTGAATTACATTGTCGAACAATCTGACCAAGG
>CALMKU010000073.1 GCA_937866945.1 uncultured Tolumonas sp. | reverse complement strand
TTAGTCTTCGCTGTTCATCTGGTCCATCTTGCCCAGCAATGAACGCAGACGTTCGTGCCATGCCTGATGTTCATTTCGCAAATGCTGGTTTTCATCTTTCAACTGCTGGTTTTGCGCACGCAGTTCATCCAATTCCATTTTCAGTAAACTGATGCCATCCACAGCGGATTGGACTTTCGCTTCCAGCTGTTCTAATACTTCAAAAGACATAATACACCTATACTCAATTCTGCCTTTAGCAGAAGCCTGTTCATTCGGGAGGCTAGCATAGTCTGCCAACGCCAGCGACACAACTCACCAACGCAAAAAGCCTCATCCTCAGCTTATAAATAACACCAGATATACAGTGCATACAACGCGATCAACCAGAGCCACTGTTTCACCGCATAACCCAGATTCCAGACCAGCATATTCCAGGCCCTGACCCGAAAGCAGGCAATCAACGCCAGATTAGCACCCGACAACGGTGTGGCCCCGGTCGCCAAACCCCAGGCAAACAAAAACGTCATACCTAACAAAGACGGATCCGGATGCAAGTGCCACAGCAACGGCGCCAGACTCGAGGTCATGATGATCGGGTGCACACCTAAATAGGCGATAAGTAAAATCACCAAGGTCACCAACGCAGCCTCAATCACACCGTAGTGGGAAATATGCGCAAACAATGCTTGTGGAGACCAAATCTGCGTTAAACCATGGATCCCGGCAGCCAGTAAACCAGCGCCCATAAACAATACGACCTGACTCCCCATCGCCGGAAAACGTTCCGTCACTTGTTGTTTCAAAGCAATCGTTACGTTTTGGCGAGGCATTAGTAAGAACGAAACGAGTGGCGCCATCAACGCGATAATGCCGGTGATCGTGAGGGTCGGCCACCACCATTTCCCCACTAATACAGCAATACACAATAGGAGTGGTAAGCGTAATGTCTGCAGGCGTAATGGATAACCCTCAAAATCAGCAATCCCTAAACGCCAGATATCCCACGTGGTGATGACCATCGCGCCAAGCGCGGCTAATAACCCAAATGGTAAAATGCGAGAAAACTGCATGCCGGGGGCATAAGTCAGAGCCACCGCCATGGCGATAAAAAAGGGCGACCAGAACGCCGCAGCACAATAGATCCGGTTAAGAATAATCACTTGTCGTCGATCTAATGTACCGTTGACCGCCAGTCGGTCACCAACCACAAATAACACCGACATATTGATCACGGCCCCCAGCAAACTGACACCGAGCAATGAACTGGCTAGACCGCGCCAGCCGCGCCAATTAGCCTGCTGATTGTCTGATAGTTCACTGGTGGCCAGATTCAGCGTGCTGACGGCGGTAAATAGCGCCACCATATCCAGATTGGGCAAGAACAGCTCTTTAGCAGAAAAACGTACACCATTGAGCCAACAGAACAGTAACAATAACAGTCCGGCACCATACAAAATACTGCACTGCCGGCGCGCCGCTTTATCCAGTCTTGGCCCTAGTAATAAGGCGGCACTCCAGGCGAGGATAGCACTAGGCCAAGGTGAAAGACCAAGGAACAAATAACAAAGGTAAAACCCCCACATACCGAACAACAGCACACCGGCAATCGGTTTAGACATGTTTTCTCCGCTAACAAAAACGGGGCATTCGCCCCGTTAGATATCTTGTTCCATACTTAGAGATGGTTTTAGCGTGGACGGATGTCCAACCACTTTCGCAGGTACGCCAACTACTGTGGTATGCGGCGGCACAGGAGAAAGCACCACACTACCAGCTCCAATCTTGGCACCTTCACCGACTTCGATATTACCCAGAATTTTGGCACCAGCACCAATCATCACCCCTTCGCGGATCTTCGGATGACGATCGCCGTGTTCTTTACCGGTGCCGCCCAGCGTCACATTTTGCAGGATAGAAACGTCGTTACCAATGACTGCCGTTTCCCCAACCACAATACCGGTCGCATGATCGAGCATAATACCGGAACCGATTTGAGCGGCCGGATGAATATCCACGCCATACACCACCGAGATCTGATGTTGAAGAAATAACGCCAGTGATTTACGACCCTGTAACCACAGCCAGTGCGCAATACGATAGGCCTGCAAGGCTTGAAAGCCTTTCAAATACAGCAGCGGCGTGGAAAGATAATTCACCGCCGGATCACGCTCAGTCACCGCACAGATATCACAAGCTACGGCATCCAGAATAGTCGGGTCAGTATTCACCGCTTGCTCAATGACTTCACGCAGCACAATCGGCGGCATAGTCAGGCTGCCCAGTTTATTGGCCAGTTGAAAGCTGAGTGCCGCACCAAGACTGTCGTGATTAATAATGGTGGAATGAAAGAAGCTGGCCAGCATGGGCTCTTCCGCTGCCATTTGCACCGCTTCATCCCGAATCGTCTGCCAGGCTTTTTCTCTTTTAACGCATTTATTGCAGGCCATATTACTCCCTAACCGCATCGTTTCATGGCTGATGATTCACATGCTCTTTGGGCAGCACAGAAATGGGGTCCATATGAATTAAAATATCTGAAATCGGAAATTGTGCTTTCAGCTGCATCTCGGCTAAATCAGCCAACTCATGTGCTTTTACCAAAGGCAGGTCATCATCTAATTCCAGGTGTAACTGGATAAAACGCATCGGGCCAGAAATGCGCGTTTTTAAATCATGAATGCCACGAACACCATCAACGGCACAACAGATATCACTGATCTGCTGGCACTCCTCTTCCGGCAATTGGCGATCTAATAGCGTTTGAATCGCATCGTAACCAATTTGCAAGGCACTCCACAGAATATACCCGCCCAGTAAAATAGCAAAGATGGCATCTGCATTTGCAAAACCTTGTGATGACAGCACTAATGCCAGCAATACTGCGGCATTGAGTAACAGATCTGAACGATAATGCAGAGAGTCGGCTTTTACTGCCTGACTGCCAGTGAGTTTGATGACATAACTTTGGAACGAAACAAGAATTAAGGTCAGTGCCAGCGACGCAATGCTGATCCAGATCCCGACATTAATGTGCTGCAACGGTTTGGGGTCGACCAACGCATCCAGACCATGCATTAACAATACCACCGCCGAGCCAGTGATGAATGCAGCCTGCGCCAGACTCGCCAGCGATTCCGCTTTACCATGCCCAAACTGGTGATTATCGTCCGCAGGGATCAATGCGTAACGCACAGCCAGCAAGCTGATCAACGATGCGCTGATATCCATCATCGAATCCGTCAATGATGCAAGCAAACTGGATGAACCCGTCATTAACCAAGCGGTCAGTTTCCCGATGATCAAAATACCGGCGGTAGCAGTCGATGCCAGCCCGGCAAAGGTCACCCAGCGATAATAATGTCCCTGCTCTGTAGTCATCCGTGTAAAACCGATATAAATATAAGGGAATATAGTATAGCCGACAGAGCAAAGGCCAAAAAGAAAAAAGGCCCAACTGATGTTAAGCCTTTAATATATGATGCGGATATCCGTTCAGCTGTCTCAGCTATTTTGCATAGCCACAGCAATTTCCGCCTTCCGGCGTTTTTCTGCCGCCGCCATCATCCACCAACCAATAAAGGTGGCGATAGAAACAACCAAAATGATCAGTGTCGCTAAGGCATTAATTTTCGGGCTAACCCCTAAACGGACGCTGGAAAACACTACCATCGGCAATGTGGTTGCATTCGGCCCGGAAACAAAACTGGTGATCACCAGATCATCAACGGACAGCGTAAAACCCAGCAACCAACCAGCAGCAATGGCCGGTGCAATCGAAGGTAACGTGATCAAAAAGAACACTTTCAGCGGTGTTGCGCCCAGATCTTGCGCCGCTTCTTCAATAGAACGATCCAACTCCTGCAAACGGGAGCGCACAATCACGGTCACGTAAGCAGCCGTAAACGTTACATGCGCAATCCAGATCGTCATCGCGCCACGCTGTGTCGGCCAGCCAAACATATTCGACATCGCAACAAACAACAAAAGTAACGCCAGACCCGTGATCACTTCCGGCATCACCATCGGCGCGGTGATCAGAAAAGCAAAACTGGTTTGCCCACGGAAATTACCTATCCGCGTCAACACAAAGGCCGCCAGCGTACCAATAATGACCGCCATACTAGCGCTCATTACCCCTATCGACAGACTTAAGGTCACGCCATTCATCAGTAATTGGTCAGCAAATAATTCGCCATACCATTTGACGGAAAAACCAGACCATACCGTAACCAGACGTGACTCATTGAATGAATACACAATCAGCAACAGAATCGGCACATACAAAAAGGCAAATCCGGCCAACAAAATAAAGGTACGGAATTTTGATTTCACTTGCGGGATCGGTGTCATGAACCACTCTCCTGCATTTCACGACGTTGATAACGATAGAACCAAATGATTGGGATCATCAGAATGATCAGCATAACGACCGCGACGGCGGACGCCACTGGCCAGTCACGGTTATTGAAAAATTCCTGCCACAGCACGCGACCAATCAGCAACGAATCCGGGCCACCCAATAACTCAGGGATCACGAACTCCCCCACCGCCGGAATAAACACCAACATAGAACCGGCGATAATGCCGCTCTTGGTTAATGGCAAGGTGATAGACAAAAACGTGCGGTATGGGCGCGCGCCCAAATCAGAAGCCGCTTCTACCAGTGAATAATCCATCCGCATCAATGCGGTATAAATCGGCAAGATCATAAATGGCAAATACGCATACACGATACCAATGTAGACCGCCGCATTGGTGTGTAACAACGTCAACGGCTCATCAATCACGCCCAACCACATCAGGAAATTATTGATTAAACCATTATTTTTAAGAATACCGATCCAGGCATACACGCGGATCAGAAATGACGTCCAACTCGGTAACACAACCAGCATCAGCAATGCAATTCGCATCGCTGGCGATGAGTGCACAATCGCCCACGCCATCGGATAACCAATCAGCAAACAGAGTAACGTAGAGATAGTTGCGACCTGTATCGACTGCAGATACGAATCCAGATACATCTCATCATCTAACAGATAGAGATAGTTACCCAGATTAAAGACAACATTCAGTTTTTCCTCTGCATACGAAACCAGATCAGTGTAAGGCGGGATCGCAATCTGCACTTCCGCAAAACTGATCTTTAAGATGATCGCAAAAGGGATCAGGAAAAACAGCAGCATCCAGACATACGGAATGGCAATAACCAGATGCCGGCCGCGTGGTAACCAACCCATAAGAGGTAGTTGTCGCAACGTATCAAGATTCATATTGTCAGTACCACGCAAGAGTCAGGCTCCCAGCACAGATAGACTTCATCATCCCAAGTTGGTAATCCGGTACGGAAACGGTTTACATTCGGTAATGTAACAGTCACCAGTTTGCCGCTTTTTAAGCGCACATGGTAAACAGAGATATCACCCATATAGGCAATATTCTCAACAATACCGCGATCATAGTTAGAATGATCGGGAGGAATATCATCTCGGAAATGAATTTTTTCTGGACGCAACGCCACCGTGAGAGGCACACCTTCCGCAACGGACGAACCATGATTGATCTGAATAGGATGCATCAATGAGTCAGAGTGAATAACCATGTAATCCGGACCATCTTCAATCAGCGTTCCTTCAAAGATATTCACCGAACCAATGAATTCCGCACTCAGACGACAGTTTGGATGTTCATAGATCTCTTCCGGACTACCAATTTGCACGAATTCACCACGATCCATGATCGCGATACGGCCAGCCATAGTCATGGCTTCCTCTTGATCGTGTGTCACCATAACGCAGGTTACGCCAACACGCTCAATGATATCGACCACTTCCAGCTGCATCTTTTCACGCAGTTTTTTATCCAACGCCCCCATCGGTTCATCGAGTAACAGCAATTTTGGGCGTTTCGCCAATGATCGCGCCAGCGCAACACGTTGCCGTTGACCGCCGGATAACTGATGCGGTTTCCGTTTGGCATACTGCTGCATATGCACCAGTTCCAGCATCTCATGTACGCGCTGGTTAATCTCATCCCTTGGCAGACCATCCTGCTTGAGACCAAAAGCAATATTTTGCTCCACCGTCATATGTGGAAACAGCGCATAAGACTGGAACATCATATTGATAGGACGTTTATATGGCGGCGTATTAGCCAGATCCTGCCCATCCAGAATAATCTGCCCTTTGGTTGGCGTTTCAAAACCCGCCAACAGGCGTAATAACGTCGATTTACCGCAGCCAGATGCACCCAGCAAGGCAAATATTTCGCCCTTATTAATTGTCAGACTGACGTTATCAACCGCAGCGATACCATCAAATAATTTGCTGACATTGCGGATTTCCAATAATGGTTGAGCTGAAGGCTCGGTTGATGCTAAGGCAGGTTTATCGACCACAGCCATGTTCCTTATTTTTCCCAGAAACAATCAAGGGGCGCCTAAGACGCCCCTATTCTTATAGATAAATACTTACTTACCTGTTTTGACTTTAGTCCATTCGCGGGTAATTTCGCGGTTGATCTTGGCAGGTAATATTTTCAGTGCAAACATCTTGGCCTTCAATTCTGCAGGCGGATAGATGTTAGGGTTATTGCGCAAAGCCTCATCCACCATTGGCAATGATGCAGCATTACCACTGGCGTAAGAAACATAGTTAGATACTTTAGCAATCACTTCCGGACGCATCAGATAATTAATAAATGCATGCGCATTTTCTGGATGTTTAGCATCGGCCGGAATAGCCAGCATGTCATAGAACACCAACGCACCTTCTTTCGGGATCACATAATCAACCGTGACACCATTTTTAGCTTCCTCAGCTCGCGCTGCCGCCTGCATGACATCACCGGACCAGCCAATTGCAACACAGGTGTCGCCATTTGCCAGGTCATTGATGTATTGAGAGGAATGGAAATAAGCAATATGCGGGCGGAGTGTGGCCAGCAATTTACCCGCCTCTTTATAATCCGCAGGATTAGTACTGTTAGGATCTTTGCCCATGTAATGCAGCACAGTCGCCATAATCTCTGTCGGCGCATTCAGGAATGAAACACCACATTTTTGTAATTTAGACAGATTCTCCGGCTTCAGTACGGCATCCCAGCTATCCAGTTTGAAATCCGGGCCCATCACTGCCGCTACTTTTTTCGGATTAAAACCAATACCGGTGGTACCACCGAGATAAGGCATGGAATGCGCGTTGTCAGGATCTTTATCCGCTAACAACTTCATGATATCAGCATCCATATTCTTCAGATTAGATAATTGGCTCTTATCTAATTGCTGAAAAACACCGGCTTGGATCTGACGAGCCAGAAAATCAGAGCTTGGAACAACAATATCAAATCCGGTATTACCCGCTAATAACTTAGCTTCCAGAACCTCATTGCTATCAAACACGTCGTATACAACTTTGATACCTGTTTCTTTTTCAAAATTAGCAACAGTATCTTCCGCGATATAATCGCTCCAGTTATAAACATGCAGTACTTTTTCTTCCTGCGCCACTGCACTGCCCATGCTTACGGCAGCAGCCAAAGAAGCCGCCACTATTCCTTTAATGTATGACATCAAGCATCTCCTGAATTTCAAGTAATGAACCCGTACACGAAAATGATGCGATCGTGCACATCTTTACCTGCGTAGCTTCACGTGTGATATTCTCAGAATATGTCAATCATCGACATTTCTTCAGGGTAAATACCATCTCATTATATTTATAATAAATGTGATTGTATGCATAAAATCTAAGATCTTATTTAAGATCCGCACTGAAAAGTCAACAGTAATGAATAGCATAGCGATTAAACTGGATCATGCGCTTTCTGCTGTCATCATCTTCGCTTCTACTAAGAAACGTGTTACGCATTAAATTAAGGAGTACGTATGCGTCTGCTTACAGCCTGTTTTTTTACTTTTTGTTCCTTAGTTTCATATGCACAGGATTCAGAACAGATAGGTGAAGTCAGTACGGAATTTAAATTACTGGGGCCGAACCATAAAATTATTATCGAGGCTTTCGAAGATCCAAAAATAAGTGGTGTTACTTGCTATCTTTCCCGTCCTAAAACCGGCGGTATCTCTGGCGGTTTGGGTCTGGCGGAAGATCGGGCTTATGCCTCTATTTCATGTACCCGTGTTGGTCCGGTAAAAATCAACCAAGAGTTTTCGCCGGGTGAAATTGTTTTTGATGTCAAAACATCGCTGATTTTTAAAGAACAGCGCGTAGTCCGATTCTATGATAAGACTCATAACACATTGATTTATTTAACCTATAGTACCCGTGTTGTGGATGGCTCTTACAAAAGCGGGATCTCTGTAGTTCCGATTGATGTTTTTAACAGCGAATCCGCTATAAATTCAAAACCATGATAAACAATAGTGAACCGATTGAACTCTGGTAACAGCATAACAGTGCTATTATTAACGGATAAAAAGCAATATAGAGCTTGAGGGCACACCAATGTCAATGGAATTACTTTTCAGTAAAATCAAACAGTTACCTGTTATTCCAAAATTATTACATGAATTAATGCAGGATTTTTCTAACGATAATGCCCAGATCCAGGACATTGCGCACAAAATTGCCATGGATCAGGTGATCAGCGCTAAAGTACTGAAATTGGCAAACTCCGCGGCTTATCGTCGTGGTGCAGAAATTACCTCTATCGAACAAGCCGTTATTCGTCTTGGCTTTAACTCACTGCGTTCATTAGTGGTAGCTTCTGGCATCATGACCAGCTTCAAAACACCCACCAACTTCAATACTGCTAAGTTTTGGGTCGAAACATTTCAAACAGCAACAATCGCAAAAGCATTAGCTAAGGAATGCCATACCGTCGATCCGGAAACAGCATTTACTTGTACTTTATTGCATAACATTGGTGAATTATTGATCCAATCTGCGTTACCGGAAGAAGCATCGTTGATCAATCTAGCGATCAGTCAGGGGACCAGCCGAATCGATGCCCAGCGAGAAATGCTAGGCTATGATTTCAGCTTAGTCGGCGCAGAACTGGCACGGCGCTGGAATTTATCTGATCGCTTTGTAGCTGCCATTTCACAACAGCTAGACCCTCTGTCATATCATCCTGTTAGTCAGGAAGCCGTTTTGATCCGCTTAGCTATGTTTGTTTCGTTCGCGTGGAATGCCGGCGTCCCTGCACATGTCATTGTGACCCGCTTTCCCTCACCGCTGGCCGCACATCTTGGTATTCAACCCGGTAATCTTGCTGAATGTCTTGAAGAACTCCACGAGCAAGGCAATGCGTTAGCCAATATTCTGACCAACTAACTTTCTGTACGCAGTGATAACTCTTTAATTTATCGCTGCGTATCACCAGACAGCTCCCGCACTGAATCATTACCACCTGGCAATTATTAGCTGTTAAGATCCCTCTATCATTTATAACTCTGATTAACTCTCATGAAATATCTTATTTGTGCCAGCTTAATACTTGCTGGCTGCAGCAGTTCAATGACTGAACAACAGTGTGCAGATACAAACTGGCATACCCGAGGCATCACAGATGCCTGGTCAGGTAAATATCTCAGTTATTTGGATGAATATGCCGAACAATGTGCAGAATATGGCGTGCAACCGGATTTAAAACAATGGCGTCAAGGCTATTTATCCTCATTACATCAACAATGTTCTTCTGCCAAAGCATTCGAATTAGCCGCTAGTCAACAGACTTATACCGGCCCTTGTTTAGCCGACAGCGAATTTCGTAAAACTCTCAACATGGGCGCTGCTGAAGCCAAACAAAAACTCGCATTACATCGTATAGAAACACGACTCAAAGAAATTGAAATAGCCAGAGGCGCATCAACAAAAAATTCGCAGGATCTCAGTTGGGAAGAATATCAGTTACAGCAAGAGTTATTGGATTTAAAAGGGACGCTGCAGATAGCAGAACCTGAACCGCTAAATAAATTTCTATTTAAGAAACAATAAAATAGAAAAAGGGCGGGGAAACCCGCTTTGAATAGTTAAAAATGGGCATAAACAAAAAGCCCTGCAGTCACCTGCAGGGCTTCGTATTTAATGGTGCTGATACCCAGAGTCGAACTGGGGACCTCACCCTTACCAAGGGTGCGCTCTACCAACTGAGCCATATCAGCACTTTTTTCCGGCTGACTTTCGTCTAATTTAGGAGCCTGGCAGTGTCCTACTCTCACATGGCGAATGCCACACTACCATCGGC
>CALMKU010000072.1 GCA_937866945.1 uncultured Tolumonas sp. | reverse complement strand
TGTCTTTGAACGTGATACCAGCTACTTCATCGAAAGCAACCACATCCCACATGCCAACCAAACCGACCTGTCGAGAACTCATGTTGTAGAACAAGTTGGCAACCGTTGTCTGCCCTCCCGAAACCAGTAACGAATTCGGAGAGCATTCTTTATAGACGTGACTCTTACCCGTGCCTCGAGGACCTAACTCACAGACGTTGTAATTATTTTCAACGAATGGAATCATTCGGGTTAGCAAATGCCATTTCACACGTTGTTTCAGATTCGTCGGTTCCATACCGATAGAACGAATCAAAACATCCATCCACTGATCTGTATTGAATTGTGTTCTGGCTGCAAACAACTCATCCATGTCCATAGACGGCATTTGAATTGGTTTCAGATTAGCCACAGAAAAAGGCGAAATCTTTTGCCCTTCTTCGTAAAAATAATTGAGCGTGATGATGCACCAAATACCGCCTGTTAGCAGCTTCTCGTTCTGCTTAACAATATTGGCCGGAATCACCGCATCCTTGATCCCAAGATTTGAGAGCTGTGCTTCATAGACATCTTTTTTTTGATTGAGCTTAACGCCCACTTTATCGATGACTTTAAAACTACCTCTCTCTCTGATCAGCGACTTCACCTTTTCAGCTTCATCAGGGCGGACATAATTTTCTGCTAAGATTTTTTTGACGTTCTCTAGCCCCTGACGAACGATCTCATCATCATCTGACGCACAATACATACCGAGCAAATACTCAAGCACATAAACAGGAACATTAGCGCCCTCTTTGAGCTGTTTAGTCAGATCTTTACGAACAACCTTACCTTTGAAATGCCGGTTTAGTAATGCATCAAGATCTTGTTCCGCCAATTGATTGATCTCATCATCAATCGTAGGCAGCCTCGCGATCTCGACCGACTCGTCCATTGACGTATCCACAGGGTCTGGCTGCAAATGAACATTCATATTCTGCACAACAACATTGTTAGTAATATGCGTCACTGACGTAGCCGAAGTTCCATTCAGTTCCTTCGCTAAATATTCACCCTCTTGTGGCTCCATACCTTCTATGGACATCTAGTCATACCTCGCAAAATTCTCTGGAACTCATCAAAAACCAAAATCGTCTTGGAACATCAGATCAATAGTGACCGGATAACGAGCTAATTCAATACTGTCTTCATCATCAAGTAACACTAACTGATATTGCTCTTTACGTTCAAATGACTGGCTACTCAATTTGATAACAACATCTTGCTGTCGTTGATCTAAACTGAGGGCGCTTGAGTCTAGTGTTATTTTTTCCACAGCCGATACCGTAAGATTATTTTTATCGACGATATAAAGACGAAGAGTCCGAGCCTTATGGCGCTCGCCTACCGCATCCGTTTGCAAAAAACGGATCTTATCGATGGCATTGACCAGTTTGATTGACGATTGAACAGGTACTACATTTACTTTCGTTTTCTCGTTC
>CALMKU010000071.1 GCA_937866945.1 uncultured Tolumonas sp. | reverse complement strand
AGTAGGTCGGTGTTAAGATCGTTTTGGTTTGTGCAAACATGTTCATCACACCGCCTCCTTGCGATTGAGTAAACCGGTCACGCCTTTTGGCAGAAACAACGTAACCAGCACGAACAGTGCGCCCAGTGCATAGAGCCATTCATCAGGCAGAATGCCGGTAAACACCGACTTGGCGTAGTTGACCAAAATCGCACCAACCACCGCGCCGTAAAGCGTGGCTCGACCACCGACTGCGACCCAGATCACCAGCTCAATGGAGTTCAGCGGCGAGAATTCACCCGGATTGATAATGCCAACCTGTGGCACATACAAAGCGCCAGCGATTCCTGCCAACATGGCAGAGAACACAAAGATCGCCAGTTTGAAATATTCCACCCGATAGCCCATAAAACGGGTGCGCATCTCGGCATCACGGATCGCAACCGCAACACGCCCCAGCTTAGAGCCAACAATCACGCGACAGACCAAGTAAGCCAAACAGAGCACAACAGCCGTAATCAGGAATAACGCCGCACGGGTTGCATCGTCGGTCAGACTAAAACCGATGATGTCTTTGAAGTCGGTTAAACCGTTATTACCGCCAAAGCCCATTTCATTGCGGAAGAATGCCAGCAGCAGTGCATAGGTCATCGCCTGCGTCATGATCGACAGATAAACGCCGGTGACACGTGAGCGAAATGCCAGCCAGCCGAACACAAACGCGAGCAAGCCAGGAACCAACACAACCATCAGCATGGCGAACCAGAAATGGTTCATGCCATACCAGAACCAAGGCAGCTCATGCCAGTTCAGGAACACCATAAAATCAGGCAGAACCGGATCTCCATACACACCGCGCGTGCCGATCTGACGCATCAGATACATGCCCATCGCGTAACCGCCGAGCGCAAAAAAAGCGCCGTGACCAAGACTTAAAATGCCGAGATAACCCCAGACTAAATCAAGAGCCACGGCAAGCAGGGCGTAACACAAATACTTGCCTAACAGCGTCACGGTGTTGGAACCGACATACAGCATGCTGTCTTGCGGTAACAGCAGGTTTGATAACACCACCAGCACCGAGCCAACCAGAATGGCACTGAGCAAACTCAGGCCCGCTTTATCTTTGAGTACAGAATTGAATAGCATGTTTTTAGCCCTCAACCGCACGGCCACGTTGCGGGAACAGTCCGCGCGGGCGTTTCTGAATAAACAGAATGATCGCAACCAGAATCAGGATTTTTGCCAGCACAGCACCGGCATAGGGTTCCAGCAGTTTGTTCGCCACACCCAGTGACAGACCCGCCACCAACGTGCCCCATAAATTGCCGACACCACCAAACACCACCACCATGAAGGAGTCGATGATGTAACCCTGCCCTAAGTTCGGGCCAACGTTGGTCAGCTGAGACAACGCCACACCAGCAATACCAGCGATACCTGATCCCAGACCGAAAGTTCTGGCATTCACCCAATCTGAGCGAACACCCATGTTGCGAGCCATAGCGCGGTTTTGCGAAACCGCGCGTACTTCCAACCCCAAACGACTGCGTTTCAGCAACCACATCAGGCCAGCAAAAACCAACAGGCTAAACAGAATGATGAACATGCGGTTCAGGGTCAGCGACAGGAAGTCGTTCCACACCCATGTGCCACTCATCCACGAAGGCATAACCACACTTTGGTTCAGCGGGGAGAAAATTGAGCGCACCGCTTGTTGTAACAGCAGGCTGATCCCGAAGGTTGCCAGCAGGGTTTCGAGCGGGCGGCCATATAAGAAACGGATCACACTGCGCTCAATGACAATGCCGACTAAGCCCGAGACACAAAATGCCGCAGGAATAGAGAGAAGTAACGCAATGCCCGGTTCATTCGGTAATAGTTTTTGCATCACGAAGGTGGTGTAGGCACCCAGCATCATCATCTCGCCATGCGCCATGTTGATCACGCCCATTACACCAAAGGTGATCGCCAGACCAATGCCTGCTAACACTAAAATGGAACCGAGGCTGATACCGAAATAGAGGGTTTCAATGCCACTGTAAAATGACTGACTGCGTTCGAGCTTTTTCACCGCTGCTGCGGCGGCGGATTTCACTTTGGCATCGGTATCGTTCTGAGCAACGGATTTCAGCTGCCCTACTACTTCTGGGTTATGCACTTCACTGAGTGCATCGACTGCGCTCAGGCGCACCACAGCATCGCTATCGACTAATTTGCTGAATGCGATCACCATGTCATAGGCGGCTAATACCTTGGCATCGGTCTCTTTTTGTTGATGGGCAATCAGCGCAGCACGATCGGAATCAGCTACCTTCCCCAACATCGATTTCACTGCCTGCAAACGTTTCTCTGCATTCGGATCATTTAAGGCCAGTTGAGCTGATAATTCAGCAATTTGGCGGCGCAAGGCATTGTTCATCGCCACCCGTTTGAAATCAGAACTGTCACCGGCAACTGCTTGTTTGTCGGTTAAATTAACAAATGTTTCGCCCTGACGAATGACCATCAGTTCGTCACTTTTACGGAAAAACAGCTCACCGTTATCCAACGCAGTAAAAAGATCAGATGCATAAGGTTCACCGCTGGCAGCAATTGTCGTGATGGCCTCTTTCTTGGCGGTAAAATCACGACCACTCAGTGCTTTTAATGCCTCATCGGTGGTCATCGCCTGCGCCATGACACTCCAGAGACCCATCAACAGGGTTAAACCAACCACGATGATTCGACTGCATCCTGCCTGTATTAATCGCATCATGCTTTCCTTGTCCCAGAGAAAATGA
>CALMKU010000070.1 GCA_937866945.1 uncultured Tolumonas sp. | reverse complement strand
GATAAGAAATTATGCGAAGCGCCTGCCGCGCTGATCGCATCGATCGCCACTTTAGTGGTACCGTCAGTACCGTTCTTGAAACCAACCGGGCAAGACAAACCAGAAGCTAGTTCACGGTGAACCTGAGATTCGGTAGTGCGAGCGCCAATTGCACCCCAGCTCATCAGATCGGCCATATATTGTGGCGTGATCATATCCAGGAATTCAGTCGCGGTTGGCATACCCATGTTGTTCAGATCCAACAGCAGCTTACGGCCAATGCGCAAACCATCGTTGATTTTATAGGTATTATCTAAATAAGGGTCGTTGATCAGACCTTTCCAACCGACTGTAGTACGTGGTTTTTCAAAATAGACACGCATGACGATTTCCAGCTGATCTTTCAGCTCTTCGCGCATCGCCAGCAAACGTTTACCATATTCAATCGCCACTTCAGGATCATGAATCGAACATGGGCCGATCACTACCAGCAGACGCTCATCCTGATCATTGAGAATATTGTGAATAGCCTGACGACTTTCAAATGCCGTTTGAGTAGCAGTTTCAGTAGCAGGATACCGCTCCAGTAGTGCGATTGGCGGTAATAATTCTTTAATTTCTTTGATCCTTACATCGTCTGTCTGATACATCATGACCTCTGTGCAATTTCTATGTACAGGCAATTCCGGTTTGCCCGTTTGTGGCGAATTAATCTAGTTAGATTGCACCTTCGCGTCAATCATATTGTGACTTTGTTCGCCCATGCGTCTTGCACAGGGTATAATGCCTGAAAAGATATCAGCCCATTCAATCAGGAGATTTACATTGCGCTTTGCTGAACTGACTATGCATAAACGCTTAAAAGAGGCCATGGCGCATCTCGACTATACCGAGATGACCGAAGTGCAGGCTCAGACTATCCCTTACGCGCTAATCGGGCGCGATCTGGCTGTGGCTTCCAAGACAGGTTCCGGTAAAACACTGGCCTATCTGATCCCGTTGATGCATCGACTGTTGACCTCCAGAGCGCTGTCTACTCGTGGCCCACGAGCACTGATTCTGGCACCGACGCGTGAACTGGCAAAACAAGTTTATGCCCAACTTCGTTTTCTTGTGGCTGGAACACAGGTGCACTGCAGTTTGGTGCTGGGCGGTGAAAACTTTAACGAACAGATCAAATCACTGCGCAAAACGCCGGAAATTTTGGTCGCGACACCGGGTCGTCTGCTCAACCATTTAAAAGCGCGCAGTTTCTTGTTTGATGGTGTGGAAATTCTGGTGCTCGACGAAGCAGATCGCATGTTAGATCTGGGTTTTGCTGACGCGTTAAAGGCGATCCACTCCGCCGCATCACACCGCTTGCGTCAAACCTGGTTGTTCTCGGCAACGTTGAATCATCAATCTGTGGAAATGCTGTCGGGTTACATCCTGAAAGCACCGCAGACTATTTCTATCGGTGAAATGCACGCGGTTCATGCTGATATCAATGAAGTCTTCCATTTATGTGACCATTTAGATCACAAACAGGCACTGTTAAAACATTTGCTGTCGCAACCCGACTACCAGCAAGCCATCGTCTTTTTGGCCACACGTGAAGATACTGAACGTTTGGCAAAGCAATACAGCGAGTTAAATATTCCTGCGTTGGCGTTATCCGGCGATATGAAACAGGCGCAACGTAACCAGGTGATCGATCAATTCTCTCGTGGTCACGCCAAAGTACTCTTCACTACGGATGTGGCTGCGCGTGGGCTAGATTTGTTGCACGTGTCACTGGTGGTGAACTTTGATATGCCAAAACAACCGGAAGAGTATATCCATCGTATCGGTCGGACCGGACGTGCAGGCAACCAAGGTAATGCCGTTTCGCTGCTCAGCCCGAAAGATTGGGCGTCTTTCCAAGGTTTGATGGCATTGCAACGCCGCGAAGTCGCTTTCACGACCATTCCCGGTCTGGAAGGCAAGTTCAAAGGTGTTCTGGCTCCGAAAAAGACTAAATTCTCCGGCAAAGACGCTCATCCGCTGGCAGAAGCGAAAGCTGCGGCAGCTCAAGGTAAACGTCCATTCAATAAAAATGCCGCGAAAGGACCTGTTCGTAAAGAGTCGAAAAACAGACCTGCGCGAAATGCTACACAAAATGTGGGTGACATTGACGGGTTCGCACCTGTGCGCAAGAAGGCACCTACAGAAGTTGCGTATGTCGAAAGAGATACCGATAACGAAGTAGAATAAGAATTAACAGCCGGTTGATTTAGTTCAACCGGCTGTATTTAGTTTAATCTGCTGTACAGCGCCTGCCAGGATGCCTCAGCCACATTAATCGTTGCCTGTAATAATGTCGCGATATGAGGTTTCTCTTCACGACAGGCAATTTCTAACTGCCTACACATATCCTGCAACGCAACCGCCCCCAATGCGCCCGCGGTACTTTTCACTGCATGTGCATGCTTAGCGGCAGCCGTAAAATCATCATTCATCACCAATGATGGCAACGCATCAAAATGTTCCCGACTCTCTTGCAGAAATATAGCCACTAGTTGTTTGAATAAATCGGGGCTGGTATCACCTATAAGGGTTTGGATGATGCTTTCATCCAAAATTGGCTTTGTCGTACCAACCATCGCAACCGGTGCCAACACTGCTTCGCTGGCTTCAACTACGGTGTTTTTATGCAAACCCCAGCGTTTCAACATGGCATAGAGTTGCTCTCTTTGCAGTGGCTTACTCAAATAATCGTTCATTCCTGCCTCTAAGCAAGCTTCGCGATCATGAGCAAACGCATGCGCAGTCATCGCCACTATCGGTAATGTCTGATAATGACCACCCAGCGCCCGAATTCGTCGCGAGGCTTCTAAACCATCCATTCCCGGCATCGATACATCCATCAGTACGACATCAAAGTCTGCTTTCTGCACCATGTCGATAGCTTCAAATCCATCGTTCGAGATCGCAAGTTTGCATCCCACTTTTTCCAGCATGGCAGTTGCCACCATCTGGTTGGTCAGGCTGTCTTCCACCAGCAATGCCGTGATAGGCAATAACTCTATTTCGTTTGATATATTTTTATCATGAACCTCGCTGCTGGTTTTTACTGGTAAAGTAAACCAAAAAGTGCTGCCAACACCCGCTACAGAATGACAACCAATTTTGCCCCCCATCAGCATGACCAAGCGCGCAGTAATCGCCAGCCCCAGACCAGAGCCACCAAAGCGACGATCTAAATTAGTATCAACCTGCGAAAACTCCTGAAATAACCGGAGCTGATCTTGTTTGGAAATACCGATCCCCGTATCACTGATATGAAAAACCATCATTGGTATGGAATTTGGTTTATGTGAATCATCAGGCAACATCCGTGCTGAAATATTTACACTGCCTGACTCAGTAAATTTGATGGCATTGGCCAGCAAGTTCTGCAATATCTGGCGCAATCGAGAGGCATCAGCCATGACAACTTCAGGTATGTTTTCGCCGATACTCAAACCGAAATGTAATTTTTTCGTTAGCGCTTCTTTTTCAAATAATGCCGCTAATCCATCCAGCAAGTCGTGTAATTTAAATGACGTTGTCACTAGTTCCAGACGACCCGCTTCGATGCGAGAAAAATCGAGAACATCATTGACTAATTGCAGCAAAGAGCGCCCACCTTCACAGACCCCCTGCGTTAATTTTCGTTGCCGTTCATCCAGATCAGTTTCTAGTAATAACTCTGACAGATTAATGACGGCATTCAATGGTGTCCGAATTTCATGACTCATGGTCGCCAGAAAATGACTTTTGGCTTTATTGGCGGCCTGAGCTTCATCTCTTGCCAGGATCATGCTCTGTTGGGCCAATTTCAACGTCTGAAACTGACGACAACTATTCAAAGCTAACGCCAGTTTATTCACCAGCGGAACAATTTCGCGGAAGAGCGGCTCACGAAGTGGCGAGCTTCGTCCTAACAGCAGTGCACCAAAATCTTGTATTGGCCAGGCGTAATAAAACAGCCCGACAGAATCAAAATAACAAAGCGGTATAGGCAGTGGCTCGTGATTCGTCAAACATTCCAAAGAGTGATTGATTGCCTGATGCAGGAAGTGATTACGCACGGCAGCTCGTGGCAGAATATAAGTCGGTGTATAAAAATCGTCTTGTTCATCACGCAACAAAACGGCGGCCGTCGCACAGCCTAAACCACGCAAAAAAACAGGAATGCATTCAGCCAGCATGTTCTCCAGCTCAATGCTCTCGCCTATCGACATTGCGATTTCGTGTAATACCTCTTGTTCAATTAATCCCTGACGTATCACTGGCCAATAATCCCACGACAGAAGTTTTGTTATAGAGCTCCAGGTAATCATAGCCACTATTGGCTATTTCCCCCAAAGTCAGTGCGCCGGCAAGTGGTACATCATTCATCGATACATGCGTGATTTCTCTGGCAAACAACTCGCCCAAAAACAGAACACGCGAAATACAATCCATGAATAGCATCAGACGTGGTGTACGCCCTTTCAGATTTTCCATCGCGCGCTGACGAGCCCGACCAGCGGCGGCAGAAACATAATCAGGCTTACCGTGCATAACATGCACATAAGAACCCCGACGCACTTCACCGACACAAACAATGCGTGGGCCTTTTAGTGTTATCGGATCGCGGATCACCAGCTCATCGGCAAGTTTAGCGATACCAAAAGGATATGCGCGGGCAATTTCTGTAAATGGCATTTCTGCGAAACGTAGTCCGGAATGATCTTCCACAATATTGCGGTAAACATCGGCGGCCGGTCGCCAATCAATTGAGATGATTTCATTGCCTTCGACTTCGGTTACTTTGAATGCACGGGAAATAGATTGCCAACCATGCGCGACCCCAACTCCACTCGAGATATCGGCCATCAATAATAATACGGCATCCTGCAAAATTCCCTGAGGCGTCAGCACGCAAGGTTGCTCTAATTTCTCTAACGTTCCGCAACCACCACCGATATAGTTTATTTCCAAACCATACTGATTGAATAACGCATCAATTAATCGCTGCACCCCGGAACTCATGCCATGAACAAAGGCAAATAACGTTCCTCGCTCCGTATGTTGCCAAGGAAGCTGTCTTTGTAATTCGGTCTCTATCGAAACATTTTTATTCAAAGCAGGAATCACGGCAATTTTGAATGTGCAGGCAAACCCAATCAGCACAACCCCAGCAGTTAACAACGACTTATCGAATAAGACATACGGAAATATACCGCCAATAATGGGTTTGGGGTTCGTCACTAAAATAGTATTGATTTCATCATGCGAAATATCAGTTTGTGATGCCAGCAACATCATGACAAAGCGGATCTCAGGGTCTGCATTCATCGCCTGCAACTCAGTCTGCAGTTGCGTCATGCCTTCGGATACCAGCACACATTTCATATCACGACTCCACCAATATTATTTTGCTTTGTGCTGTTTAGATCGATTGCCATGCCAGCCGTTTGCGATAAATGGTTGATGGGCTTAATTCCAGTAATGCCGCCGCCTGAGGAATATTTCCATCACAGGCAGCAATTGCATTTTCGATAGTCTCTTTTTCCACTAACCACATAGGCCTAATCGCCTCTGCGCTGCTGATAGTGACCAACGGAGCCACTAACGTCGGTTGTTGCGGAATAACGGTGACAGGCACAGAATTAAGTGGAGGCGGAAACATTGTAGGCAAAACCCGGTCGCCATCATGCAATACAACCACATTACGGATCACGTTCTGTAATTGCCGGACGTTACCAGGCCACTCGTAATTCAGCATCATCTGCGCTGATTCCGGGCTGAAATCAGAAAAACGTTTACTCTCTTCGGCTGCGAACTGACGCAGGAAATTTCGGGCAATCGCCAGCACATCATCACCCCGTTCTCGCAACGGCGGTAAGGCTACCGGTATAACATGCAAACGGTAATAGAGATCTTCGCGGAAACGCCCCGCTTGCACTTCAGCAATAGGATCGCGGTTAGTCGCACAAACAAAGCGGACATCCACGCTTTCCAGTTTACTGCCACCAACACGCTGGAATGTGCCTGTTTGAATAAAGCGTAATAATTTGGATTGTAAATCCAATTCCATTTCGCAGATTTCATCCAGGAATAACGTGCCACCATTCGCACGAGACGCCGCACCTTCCCGATCACTTTGCGCACCGGTAAAGGCACCTTTAACGTGACCGAAAATTTCACTTTCGATCAAATCGCGGGGAATAGCCGCACAATTTAATACGACCAGCGGTTGATCTTTACGTGGGCTGATTTTGTGCAAGGTTTCCGCACAAACTTCTTTCCCGGTGCCGCTTTCACCAGTAATAAAGACCGTTGCTTTACTCGGTGCAGCACTTTCCAAGATGCGGTACACCGCCTGCATCGACAGCGAACTGCCGATAAAACCACCAAACCCGGTATGATCATAATTTGCCCGGTAGGTATCCACCAATGAAGCTAATTGCTGGTGTTTAGCCGCGTTACGAACGGTCGTACACAATCGCTTGCCATCAAATGGTTTGGTCAGGAAATCAAATGCACTGTGCCGCATTGCTTCCACAGCAATATCAACGGAACCATGCGCTGTGATCACCACAACACTGGTTGGTAACCCTTGTTCACTCACGTAGCGCAACAGCGCCATGCCATCCATGTCGGGTAATTCAAGATCAAGCAACAGCACTTGTGGCGGTTGCTCTTTCAACGCATCCAACCCATCCTGACCGAGACGAAAGGCCTTGATTTGGTAGGGTTCAGCACGTAAATAATCTTGATAGAGCATAGACAGCATTTCACTGTCTTCTACCAAATAAACCTGTGGACTCGACATTGTTATTCTCTTTGTTTTAGTGCTCTGTTTACCAGTTTAGCATTCAGATTTAACTTCAAGCCGGTATGCTCGCTATTTCCAACAGGTTAGACGTTTTCTCACATCAGACACCGGCTACAAATGATTAGATTTATTCGTTACAAACACGCTCTTATGATACGCTTTGCCAATCAACCCTGCCATGTAACATCGTGTTTTCTATCGCATGTCATCACTATTTCAGCTTAAAACATTTCCAATTCAATCTGCCACACAACAGATGTTCGCCAAGGTTGCTCATCTGCCATGGGCGGTGTTATTAGAATCAGCCAGCCCTGATCATATTGATAGCCGGTTCGATATTTTTTCGGCTGAACCTATTGCTACGCTGCAAACAACGGGCGATATCACCACGATCACGGAAGGTGAGCATACGGACTATTCCAAAGCCGCGCCGTTACAATTATTGAAAGAAATTCAACACCGTCATTTTGGGCCAGATGTTATCTATCACGGCGAGTTACCGTTTATCGGTGGTGCGCTCGGTCTGTTGGGATATGATTTAGGCCGTCGTATTGAAAAAATTTCGGTACACGCGGAACGCGATATCAATTTACCTGAACTGGCCGTCGGTATTTATGACTGGGCATGGATCGTCGATCATCAGACCCAAATGGTGCATTTCTTAGTCTGTGGATCTGAAGAACAAATGGAAACACGATGGCTTTGGTGGCAGCAGCAAGTGGCCACAAGACCAAAACCATTCAGCCTTACATCAAGCTGGCAATCGAACCTTTCTCAAGCCGCCTATACTGAACGATTTGACGCAATTCAACGCTATCTGCGTGCTGGTGATTGTTACCAGATTAATCTGACCCAGCGCTTCAGCGCCCATTATTCCGGCGATGAATGGCAAGCCTATTGCCAGTTAGCACAAGTGAATCAGGCACCATTTTC
>CALMKU010000069.1 GCA_937866945.1 uncultured Tolumonas sp. | reverse complement strand
GTTTTACCGCATTGTTTAGCCAGCAGCATCGACAACATCGCGACGTTAAGCGTGTGATAGTAAAGACTTTCACCTTCCGGTGAGTCGACCATCAGATGCAACACCATCTGATCGGCTTGCATTAATTGTGTCGTGATATCTTCAACCAGCTCATGTGCTTCGCGGATCGCATTCAAAGGCCGGTTCTGGAGTTTGTTAATCAGGGCTCGCATTTGTGCCAGTGAACGATTAAACGACTGCTCTGTTCGTTGCACACTACGGCGGTATTCTTTCATCTGCTCGATGCGCTGTAATTTTTCAGCCTGCATCTTTTCCTGCAGTGTCACGATCTCGTCATCCAGATCGATATCGCTGTGCGACATTTCTAATATTTCTGCAGGTTTGGGTGGCGCGTCTGATTTTTCCGGGATGATGAAGACATGCTTTAATCCAAGCTGACGAATCAATTGGATCTGTTCTTCTTTTTTGATCATAAAGCTGGAAAGCAGGAACGGGTGATCCCGCCAGCTGAGAGGCAGCTTGATATAGTTTCCGATTTGTAATCGATCGACGGATATACGGAGTTCTGCCATAACATCATGTAATGCTTAAACCTGCACTTAGGTTACTGGATGGGGGCGGTCAAGAGAAGCATTTGTTGTTTCGAAGGTCGCAAAGTTTCAGCGTGTGATTCAGTAAGAATATTTTACCGCGATGATCAGCGCTATTTCCGGCAACGTATCTTACTTAATGGATATAAAAAGAGATCCTGGTGACAGGTTACCTTGGATGGTGTAGGCTTCTGGATGTCCAGACGTTTTTACTGATAGATGTGGGAGCAAGTCATGCCAATCAAAATTCCCGACCAATTACCTGCTGCAGGTGTGCTGACCGAAGAGAATATCTTCGTGATGACAGACAGCCGCGCTGCGCATCAGGATATCCGGCCATTAAAAGTGCTGTTATTGAATTTGATGCCGAAAAAAATTGAGACGGAAATTCAGTTGATGCGCATGCTCTCGAATTCACCGTTGCAGGTGATTGTAGATCTGCTGCGTATCGATGACCGGGAATCTAAAAATACGCCAAGGATCCATGTTGAGACCTTTTATCAGGATTTTGACCAGATCAAAGATAATAAATATGACGGCCTGATCATCACCGGTGCACCGTTAGGCTTGGTGCAATTTAGTGACGTCGTTTATTTTGATACGTTGGTTAAGATCATTGAGTGGTCTAAGCACAATGTTACGTCGACTTTGTTTCTTTGTTGGGCAGCACAAGCGGCATTGAAAGTGCTGTATGGCCTGGAAAAACAGACCCGTGATGTGAAATTGTCCGGTGTTTATTATCACCGCAAACTGGAACAGCAAGATCCACTGGTACGTGGATTTGATGATGTGTTTTTAGCTCCGCATTCCCGTTATGCCTCTTTTGATGGCGATTTCGTGCGTGCGAACACTGATTTGCGGATTTTTGCTGAATCAGATGAAGCGGGTGTTTATCTGGCT
The DNA here is from genome assembly GCA_937866945.1 of uncultured Tolumonas sp. Taxonomy (GTDB): domain Bacteria; phylum Pseudomonadota; class Gammaproteobacteria; order Enterobacterales; family Aeromonadaceae; genus Tolumonas. Next base: position 3,988 of record CALMKU010000069.1, on the reverse strand, counting down.
GCCAGTAAAGACTGTCGTCAGGTGTTTGTTACCGGTCATCCGGAATACGATGCCGATACTTTACACCATGAATATCACCGCGACTTAGCGGCGGGTATCGACCCGTTGATCCCGGCTAATTACTATCCGAACAACAACCCTGATAATCAGCCGTATCATAGCTGGCGCAGTCATGGGCATCTGTTATTCTCTAATTGGCTAAACTATTACGTTTATCAGCTGACACCGTTTGATTTAAATTCACTGACTCATAAATCAAACGAAAGTAACTGGGAAATTTAGTTCCAACCCCGTCTCAGTTATTATTGTGCTGTCCCGGCTAGGATGCCGGGCTGCCCCGTTTCAGAATTATCTGCATCACCGATATTGAGGAAGCCCCCGTGGTCGTAAAGGTAAATACATCAGCACTGCATCAGTCATTACAGGAACGTATTCTGCTCATTGATGGTGGCATGGGCACCATGATCCAAAGTTATCAGCTGCAGGAAGCAGACTTTCGTGGTGAGCGTTTTGCCGATTGGCCTTCTGATCTCAAAGGCAATAACGACTTATTGGTGCTGAGCAAGCCTGATGTTATCGCGGCGATCCATGATGCTTATCTGGCAGCTGGTGCAGATATTCTGGAAACCAACAGCTTCAACGCCACGCGTATTGCGATGGCGGACTATCAGATGGAAGAGCTATCAGCGGAAATTAACCGTGAAGCAGCACGTCTGGCGCGTAAAGTAGCTGATGAATGGAATGCTAAAACACCGGAAAAACCGCGTTTTGTTGCGGGTGTTTTAGGCCCAACTAACCGCACAGCTTCTATTTCACCAGATGTGAATGACCCCGGTAAACGTAACGTTACCTTTGATGCGTTGGTTGACGCCTATAAAGAATCGACCGAAGCGCTGATTGAAGGTGGGGTCGATATCATCATGATTGAAACCATCTTTGATACGCTAAATGCCAAAGCCGCATTTTTTGCGGTCGATACTATTTTTGACAAACTCGGTTTCAAATTGCCGGTCATGATTTCTGGAACCATCACCGATGCCTCTGGCCGAACGCTGTCTGGTCAGACAACGGAAGCATTTTATAACTCGTTGCGCCATGCAGAGCCATTGTCGTTTGGTCTGAACTGCGCTCTGGGTCCGAAAGAGCTGCGTCAATATGTGCAGGAACTGGCGCGTATTTCAGAAAGTTATGTTTCTGTGCACCCGAATGCCGGTCTGCCTAATGCTTTTGGTGGTTACGATCTGGAAGCCGATGAAATGGCCGACCACATTCGTGAATGGGCGGAGTCAGGCTTCCTGAATATGGTCGGTGGTTGTTGCGGCACCACGCCAGACCATATTCGTGCTATGGCAAAAGCAGTTGCGGGAGTCAAACCGCGTGAATTGCCAAAATTACCAGTAGCTTGCCGTCTGGCGGGTTTAGAACCGCTGACCATTGATGAAAACTCCATGTTCGTAAACGTGGGGGAGCGAACCAACGTCACCGGTTCCGCTAAATTCAAACGCTTGATCAAAGAAGAGCAATATGACGAAGCGTTGGATATCGCTCGTCAGCAAGTATTGAGTGGTGCGCAGATCATCGATATCAACATGGACGAAGGCATGTTGGATGCGCAAGCCTGTATGGTGCGTTTCCTGAATCTGATCGCGTCTGAGCCGGATATCTCACGTGTACCGATCATGATCGACTCCTCCAAATGGGAAGTGATCGAAGCGGGTCTGAAATGTATTCAGGGTAAAGGCATCGTTAACTCTATCTCCATGAAAGAAGGGGAAGAGAAGTTTATCGCGCAGGCTAAATTGCTGCGTCGTTACGGTGCGGCGGTGATTGTCATGGCATTCGATGAAGTGGGGCAGGCCGATACCCGTGCGCGTAAATTCGAGATTTGTCAGCGCGCGTATAAAATCCTGACTGAACAAGTCGGCTTCCCGCCAGAAGACATTATTTTTGACCCGAATATCTTTGCGGTCGCCACCGGTATTGATGAGCACAATAACTACGCCGTTGATTTCATCGAAGCCGTCAAAGACATTAAAACGAATTTACCGCACGCCATGATTTCCGGTGGTGTGTCTAACGTGTCGTTCTCATTCCGTGGTAACGATCAGGTTCGTGAAGCGATCCACTCTGTGTTCCTCTATTACACCATTAAAAATGGTATGGACATGGGCATCGTGAATGCCGGTCAGCTGGCGATTTATGAAGATATTCCGGCTGAATTGAAAGAAAAAGTCGAAGCTGTGGTGCTGAATACTCATCCGGGCGCTACGGAAGAATTACTGACCATTGCGGAAAAATATCGGGGTGGTGCGGCGCAACAAGCGATTGATCCAAGAGAACAGGAATGGCGCAGCTGGCCTGTGGGTAAGCGATTGGAACATGCGCTGGTTAAAGGCATTACTGATTTCATTGATGAAGACACCGAAGAAGCGCGTCAGCAGGCAACCAAACCGATTGAGGTGATTGAAGGCCCGTTGATGGCGGGTATGAACGTGGTCGGCGATTTGTTCGGTGCCGGTAAAATGTTCCTGCCACAGGTCGTGAAATCAGCACGTGTGATGAAACGTGCCGTGGCTTATTTGCAACCGTATATTGAGCTAGGCAAGAGTGCGGGTCAAACTAACGGCAAGATTGTCATGGCGACGGTGAAAGGCGACGTGCATGACATTGGTAAAAACATTGTCGGTGTTGTGCTGCAATGTAATAACTACGAAATTGTCGATCTGGGCGTCATGGTCTCTTGCGAGAAAATATTGCAGACGGCTCGGGAAGTGAATGCCGATATTATCGGTCTGTCTGGCCTGATCACGCCATCGCTGGATGAAATGGTGCATGTCGCGAAAGAGATGGAACGTCAGGGCTTTAAGATCCCACTGATGATTGGTGGTGCGACGACATCGAAAGCGCATACCGCAGTAAAAATTGAACAAAATTACAGCGAAGCAGTCGTTTATGTCTCTAACGCTTCGCGTGCAGTTGGTGTAGTGCAAAATCTGTTGAGTGCGGATCAAAAAGCGCCATTTGTTGAACGCCTGCGTGAAGAATATGTGCGTGTGCGTGAGCAGCATAGCCGTAAACAACCACGCACCCCGCCGGTTACGCTGGAAGCAGCCCGTGCGAATGGTTTACACCTTGATTGGCAGAATTATCAACCGCCGAAGCCAAATATACTGGGCACGAAAGTGATTGATGATGTCTCGATTGCGACGTTGCGTGAATATATCGACTGGACACCATTCTTCCTCAGTTGGGAACTGGCTGGTAAATTCCCGCGTATCTTACAAGACGAAGTGGTTGGTGAAGAAGCAACCCGCCTGTATCACGATGCGTTAGCGATGCTCGATCGGTTACAAGCCTCTGGTGAAGTGAAAGCCAGTGGCATCATCGGTCTGTTTGCGGCCAATCGCGTTGGTGATGATGTTGAAATTTATACTGATGAGTCTCGTACTCAGGTGCAGCAGACATTCCACTTCCTGCGTCAGCAAACGAACAAGGCAATGCAGGCTCGTGATGGTGAGGTGTTCCCGAACTACTGTTTGGCGGACTTTATTGCGCCGAAAGAGAGTGGTGTGGCGGATTACTTCGGCGGTTTTGCTGTCACCGGTGGTATTGGTGAAGCTGTTTTAGCAGAAGCCTATAAAGCGGCTGGTGATGATTACAATGCGATCCTCATCCAGGCTGTCTGTGACCGCCTGGCCGAAGCATTCGCTGAATATCTGCATGCTCGGGTGCGTAGAGAATATTGGGGTTATGCGGCAGATGAAAATCTGAGTAATGATGATTTGATCCGCGAAAACTACCAAGGTATTCGTCCTGCGCCGGGTTATCCGGCCTGTCCGGAACATACCGAGAAAGGATTGCTGTGGCAATTGCTGAATGTTGAAGAGGCTATCGGCATGCAACTGACCGATTCTTATGCCATGTTGCCTGCGGCAGCCGTATCCGGTTTCTATTTCAGCCATCCGCAAAGTAAATATTTTGCTGTAGC
>CALMKU010000068.1 GCA_937866945.1 uncultured Tolumonas sp. | reverse complement strand
ACTACTCTTCACCCTTTAACACCACCAGCGGTTAAACCGCCCACCAGCCAACGTTGCGCCAGCAGGAACACTACTGTGATGGGAATCGCTGACAGCACGGCGGCCGCGGCGAAATCCCCCCACAGATAGTTTTGTGGATACAGATATTGCTGCATACCAACTGCCAGCGTGTAGCTGCCGACATCCCGCAACAATAATGACGCGATCGGTACTTCTGTCACTGCACCGATGAACGACAAAATAAATACCACCGCCAAAATCGGCACCGACAGCGGCAATAACACCAGACGGAAGGCCTGCCATGGCGTTGCACCATCCAGCGCCGCCGCTTCTTCCAGCGAGCCGTCGATGGTTTCGAAATAACCTTTGATGGTCCAGACATGCAACGCAATGCCGCCCAGATAAGCAAACACCAGCCCGCCATGCGTGTTCAGCCCCAAGAACGGAATGTATTGTCCGATCCGGTCAAACAACGCATACAACGCCACCAGTGACAGCACCGCCGGGAACATCTGGAAAATCAGCATCCCTTTCAGCAATGAACTCTTGCCACGGAACTTCATGCGGGCAAACGCATACGCACAGGTGGTCGATAATGCCACGATACCGGTCGCGGTAATGGTGGCGACTTTCACCGAGTTCCACAGCCACAACAGCACCGGGAACGGTGGTGGCGTCACCGAGCCGTCCGGATTAGTAACGCTAAAACCCAGTGCCAGCTTCCAGTGTTCCAATGACGGATGTGACGGGATCAGCTCGCCAGTAGCGAAGTTGCCGCTGCGCAGCGAAATCGCCACCACCATCAGTAACGGGAACATGATCAGTCCAATAAACACCCACAGACTAAGATGAGCGGCCCACAGGCGATAACGCAATGCTTTAGTTTGTACGATAGCCATAACAGCCGCTCCTTATTGTTCCAGACTCAGTTTGCTGGCTTTCAGGTTCAGAATTGCTAATCCACCTACCAGCAGGAAAATCAACGTGGCAATCGCCGCCGCCAGACCGAAGTCTTGTCCACCGCCGCCTTCGAAGGCAATGCGGTAGGTATAACTGACCAGCAGATCGGTATTACCGGCTGGCGTGCTGGTGCCGAGCATGTTCGGGCCACCGTTCGTCAGCAACTGAATCAATACGAAATTATTGAAGTTGAAGGCAAAACAAGCAATCAGCAACGGGGTCAGCGGTTTGATCAGCAACGGCAACGTGATACGAAAGAAGTTCTGCATGGGTGTCGCACCATCCAGCGCCGACGCTTCGTACAAATCATCCGGGATCGCTTTCAGAAGCCCCATACACAGGATCATCATGTACGGATAACCCAGCCAGACGTTGACGATCAGGATCATCGCTTTTGCCAGCAGCGGGTCGGTAAACCAGGTCGGTTTAATGCCGAGCAGCTGTTCCAGCACCAGATTGATTTCACCAAAACTTTGGTTGAACAAGCCTTTAAAAATCAGGATCGAGATAAACCCCGGCACCGCATACGGTAAAATCAACAGTAAACGGTAGGTGGCTTTGCCGCGCAATGGCTGCCATTGCACCAGACAGGCCAGCACCATGCCGATTGCCAGCGTGAATAACACCGTCAGGCCGGAAAACAGCACCGTCCAGATGAAGATCTTGATAAACGGCTGCTGAATACCCTTGTCTTGCAGCACGCGCAGGAAGTTATCCCAGCCAATGTTCACGGTGTAACCGGGGCTCATCGCCGAATCAGGCACCCACGCGCCTTTGGCATCGACTGCCTGATAGAAACCGGTCTGATCGTTGGGCTGATACAGCTGTCCGGTCTGGTTATTCAGCAGACCACGACCGTCATTTTGCAGTGCATATAACGGCCGTGTTGCTGAGAACTGACGTAATGAACTCATCACCAGTTCGCTGCCATCCGGCAGAACTGCGGTCAGCTGGCCCAGCGCCTGACGGTTTTTGGTGATCACCCGCAACGGGGCTTTTTCCGCTTCCACCAACGAGCTCTGCGTTTCCATTTTCAGCCGCTTCGGCTGGTTATCCAGCATAAACGGCGCGGATAACAGGATCTGGTTACTCTCCGGATCTTGCAGTTGTAACTGCCAATGGCCATCACTGCCCAGCAGGGTAAAATTCAGCGTATCACCACTTTGAAACGAACGTTGCAGCAACACTGATTGTGCCCGCTCAAAGCTCAGTTGATGTGCAGCACTGTAGTTGGTAAACGCGATGCCGGTGGTACAAAACAACGGAAACAACACAAACAGCCCCATGCCCACCAGCCCCGGGTAGACATAGCGCCACGAATAGGCTTTTTTGCTGGCAAACAGATATAACCCTGTACCAACCAGCAACAGCGTCAGCATGGCAAACAGATATTCGCGTTGCGCGTACATCTGCACAATTAAGTAACCGTTCAGCACGGCCACCAGGCCAAGTAACGAACGGGAAAAGATCGCGCTGCGCCACCACTTCTGATTCTGTGGCAGGCGCGGCGGAGTGGTATGGGCAACCGATAACTGCATGAGGCACTCCGTCTGATTACAACTGAGGGCGGCAA
>CALMKU010000067.1 GCA_937866945.1 uncultured Tolumonas sp. | reverse complement strand
TTTACGTAAGAATGGCCAGATCCCTGAAGTCTCAGAGTCAGATATTTATTTTCAAGGCGAATGGTTCCACATTTCTGCAGCCAGACAACGCATACTAGATCTGTTGATCTCAACATATGAATCGATGGTGCTGCGCAATCAGGAATTATTAACCGCCCAAAATGAACTGCGGGAAAGCAATCTCAAGCTAGAACTGGCCGTTGATGAAGCGACAACCGCAAAACAACAAGCACATATCATGTTGGAAGAATTATCCCGACGAGACAGTGCGATCCGTAAAACTAATGAAGAACTGCACTTAATTCATAGTATTGAATCATTGATTAATCAAAATAACGACTGGCAGTCATTGTTCCGTTTGGTCAGTGAAAAATTATGTAACGCCAGACAATTCGGCATACGGGATTTTGTTCATATCAGTCTGACAGAGCTTGAAAATGATACTTCAGCTGATGAATCAGTATGCCTGCAAGATGCGTGTTGCCATCAATGTGAACTCCCATCTAGCGTGCTTGAACACGCAGGTCCGGTATCGATGCCATGTCATCCAACCGGTACTGCAGCCGGTAAAATGACCATCCCATTATTAGCTAAGAATAAAATAGTCGGTGTATTGTGTTGCCAGATAGAAACAGGCTATCAACTCAACGAGCAACAACGCGAATTGTTAAGTTCCCTCGGGCGGCAGCTCGGCATGGCCGTAGAAAATATCCGCTTATATGAAGAAGCCCGAGCACTGTCATTGCACGATCCATTAACCGGATTAGCCAACCGCCGTTATCTGGATATCAGTTATGCCAGCCAAGTCGCTCGATCCAAACGGCATGCACAGCCCTTTTCTCTCATGTTATTGGATATCGACCACTTTAAACTTTATAACGACAATCACGGTCATGGCCAAGGTGATCGCATTTTGATCCAGGTTGCAGACATTCTACGGGATTCGATCCGCAGCACCGATCTCGCGGTTCGTTATGGTGGCGAAGAGTTTTTACTATTGATCAGTGATAGTAACGCTGATGCGGCCTTTGAGTTGGCAGAACGGATCCGCCTCCAGATCGCCGGCGAAATCGGTGTTACTATTAGTATTGGTATTGCTGATTATCGTGTAAATGACATCTTAGACGAGCAAATTGTGCGCGCTGACACTGCGCTTTATAAAGCCAAACACGCCGGAAGAAATAGGGCTGAAGTGGAATAATCGATATTTCAGGCATAAAAAAGGCGCTTTACGCGCCTTTTTTCATTATCAACGGTTTTTAGCAATAACCATTTGCCATCAAACGCTGATAACGCTGTTTCAACAACTCAGGCGTATTCAGTTGCTGTAATTCTTTCAAATCCGCCTGAATGCGTTGTTTTAACAAACTCGCCATTTCATCCACGTTACGATGCGCACCACCCAACGGCTCCGGCACAATACCATCGATCAGTTTCAATTCTTTCAGGCGAGTTGCAGTAATGCCCATAGCATCTGCTGCCACACTGGCTTTATCTGCACTCTTCCACAGAATAGAAGCGCAGCCTTCTGGCGATATTACGGAGTAAGTCGAATATTGCAGCATGTTGATACGATCACCAACCCCAATCGCCAGCGCACCACCCGATCCACCTTCACCAATCACAGTACAAATCACCGGCACCTTCAGGCTGGACATCACTTTCAGATTACGGGCAATCGCTTCTGACTGACCGCGCTCTTCTGCACCCACCCCAGGATAAGCACCCGGCGTGTCGATAAACGTGATGATTGGCATATTAAAACGCTCAGCCATCTGCATCAGACGAAGTGCTTTACGATAACCTTCTGGCTTTGGCATACCAAAGTTACGTTTGATCTTTTCTTGGGTATCACGGCCTTTCTGATGACCAATTACCATCACTGGCTGACCATCTAAACGCGCAATACCACCCACGATCGCTTTGTCATCGGCAAACGCCCGATCACCCGCCAGCTCATCAAAATCAGTAAAGATACGAGCCAGATAATCTTCGGTGTAAGGACGCTGTGGATGACGTGCCACCTGCGAAATTTGCCATGCACCCAGATCAGAAAACAGCTTTCTGGTCAGCTCTTCATTTTTCTTTTCCAGATGTTTAATTTCATCTGTCAGATCCACACTGCCACCGACATTCTCACTGACATGTCTCAGTTCTTCGATTTGTGCCAGTAGTTCAGCAATAGGTTGTTCAAATTCCAGAAAGTTCATATTCATAATTTGTATCCGAAATCGCTACTCAAATATCAGTTCAACGTCTTGCTTGCCCACCTGGGCCCGCAGCTCGTTCAGTAGTTGATCGGTTGGCGTTACCCGCCATTCGGTCCCCAACGTCAGTTGTCCCTGCGCACCCGACCTGCGATAGCAGATATGCACAGGACACACCCCGGCACGATGGGGCGTTAATATCTCAGGCAGATTACGCATAAAGCGATCTGCCATTTCAGATTGCGTGACTTTAACTCGCAATCCCCGCGCATGACGAGCACGCGCATCTTCAATCTCTAACACTTCGCGGGCCGACATTTTAATGCCCCCCGCATACTCGTCAAAGCTGATTTGACCAGTTACGACTAAAATCCGGTCTTTTTGCAGTAATGACTCATATCGTTCCAACGCTTCACTGAACAAAGTAATGTCCAGACGCCCGGAACGATCGTCTAAAGTCAGTATCCCCATCTTGGTTCCGCGCTTGGTCACCATGATGCGGGCATTTAACACCAGACCAGCGGCAACTGCTGGTTTATCACGCTCTGTTGGTTGCAGATCGCATAAACGGCCGGAAGTATAATGCTTTAGCTCTGCCAAGTATTGGTTTATTGGATGGCCCGTTAAATATAAACCGAGTGTTTCACGTTCGCCATCTAACCATTTCTGATCCGACCACTCAGGTACATCAGCAAATGTAGGAGTCGGTAAGACACCATCATCCGCGAAAATATCGCCAAACAGATCATTCTGCCCTAACGCTTTATCTTTTGCTTGCTGCTCGGCGGCCTTCATCGCCTCTTCCAGCGAAGCCATCAATGCAGCCCGGTGCGGGCCTAACCGATCTAATGCACCCGCATAGATCAGTTTCTCCATCACGCGTTTATTAAGTCGTTTGATGTCAACACGGTTACAGAAATCGAACAGGTCTTTAAATGGCCCACCATCATTACGTGCCGCAATAATCGCTTCAACCGGGCCTTCGCCAACACCTTTGACCGCACCAATACCGTAAACCACTTCGCCACGCTCATTCACGGTAAAGCGATATTGCCCGGAATTCACATCTGGTGGGATCAGTTTCAGCCCCATCCGCTGGCACTCATCGACCAAGGTCACAATTTTGTCCGTGTTGTCCATATCGGCAGTCATTACTGCCGCCATGAATTCAGCGGGGAAATGCGTCTTCAACCACAATGTTTGGTAAGAAACCAGCGCATAGGCTGCCGAGTGCGATTTGTTAAATCCGTAGCCGGCGAATTTCTCCACCAGATCGAAGATGTGCATCGCCAACTCGCCATCGACGCCATTGCTAACCGCACCGGATTCAAAACCAGAACGCTGTTTAGCCATTTCTTCCGGTTTTTTCTTGCCCATCGCTCGACGCAACATGTCTGCGCCGCCCAGCGTATAACCGGCGAGAGTTTGCGCGATCTGCATAACCTGTTCTTGATACAGGATGATGCCGTAAGTCGGCTCCAGAATCGGCTGCAACGACTCATGCTGCCACTGAATATCGGGGTAGGAGATCGCTTCACGACCATGTTTACGGTCGATGAAGTTATCCACCATGCCCGACTGCAACGGACCAGGACGGAACAACGCTACCAAAGCGATCATGTCTTCAAAGCAGTCTGGTTGCAGACGTTTGATCAGATCTTTCATACCGCGCGATTCCAACTGGAATACCGCAGTTGTTTCGGAGTTTTTCAGAATTTTGAAAGACGTTGGATCATCCAGCGGGATCGCCGCAATATCGACCGGTGGTTTACCTTCTTTCGCCAGACGCGGATTGATCATATCCAGCGCCCATTTGATGATAGTAAGCGTACGCAAGCCGAGGAAGTCGAACTTCACAAGCCCTGCATATTCCACATCATTTTTATCAAACTGGGTAACCGGCTGTAAGCCCTGGTCATCACAATAGAGCGGAGCAAAATCGGTAATTTTGGTCGGTGCGATAACCACACCACCGGCATGTTTACCGGCATTACGTGTGACACCTTCCAGCTTGCGCGCCATATCAATCAGCGCCTTAACTTCCTCATCCTGCTCGTATAACTCAACCAGCTT
>CALMKU010000066.1 GCA_937866945.1 uncultured Tolumonas sp. | reverse complement strand
GGTGAAACGCTGGTGCGTAAAAACAACGAGCAGGTGCTGATCACCGACGATTTACGCACCTATCTCGCCAGCCAATATCAGGCCGATGACATAACCAGCAGTGAAATTGACAGCATCATCCGCCAGCTTGCCACGCTTCCCGCCACCGATCTTTACGACAGCAACAAAACCTTCTGCCACTGGCTGGCTAACGGCTTTCTGTTCAAACGCGAAGATCGCAATAAGAAAGATCTCTATATCGAACTTATCGACACGCAACATCTGCCCACCGCATTAACGCAACTGTTCGCCGCAGAACAACCGCCGTTACAGCAAGTTGCTGAAAATAAAATCACCTATCTGCCTGCCAGAGATAACAACTGCTATAAGGTGGTGAATCAACTGGAAATCACCGGCAGAGATGAACAGCTACGTATTCCCGATGCCATTCTTTACATCAACGGCCTGCCACTGGTGGTGTTTGAATTTAAAAGTGCTATCCGTGAAGAAGAGGCCAACCTGGCCCATGCATGGGCGCAACTTTGCACCCGCTACCGCCGCGATATTCCGCAACTGTTTGTGTTTAATGCGCTGTGCATCATCAGCGATGGTGTGAATAACCGCATGGGCAATCTGTTTGCCTCATACGACTATTTCTATTCATGGCGCAAAGTTAGCGGCAACGAATCGCGTGAACAAAACGGCATTCATTCGCTGCACAGCATGGTGCAGGGGCTGTTTCACCCCGTGCGGCTGCTCGATGTGCTGAAAAACTTTATCTTCTTTCCTGATACTGCCAAAAAAGAGATCAAAGTCGGTTGCCGTTATCCGCAATATTACGCCGCTCGTAAGCTTTTTTTCAGCATCAAACAGGCGCGTAAACCACAGGGTAATGGCAAAGGTGGCACCTATTTCGGGGCGACAGGTTGCGGTAAAAGTTACACCATGCAGTTTCTAACGCGCTTGCTGATGAAGAGTGTCGATTTCGCCAGCCCGACCATTGTGCTGATCACCGATCGCACCGA
>CALMKU010000065.1 GCA_937866945.1 uncultured Tolumonas sp. | reverse complement strand
CGCAAGCATGTTGGGAGATGGGATTACAGCAATGGCTCGATGGCTGGTTTAGCGAGCAGCAAGATCAAGCGATGCGGTTGGAAACGGGAAACCGCGAACAACTCTGCCGACAGCTCTTAGAACGTGCACTCGATCTGGCTGTGATGACTGAACCCAGTAAAATTGATGAAGTTACCGTGCGTCAGGTTGGTGAGTTTCAGCTTTGTCTGGTGAGTCGTACACCGCGTTTAAACACCAGCATGCTAAATGAGCAAGCAGTGATCTGGCTCGACTGGAGCACTAATTTGGGCTCGGCGAACGTGCCTGCGGAATTATTGCAGCGCATGCCAACGTTACAGACCAGCTCTGTTCAGCAAGCGTTACATCATCTGCTGAAACACGGCGGTGTGGCTTATTTGCCACGGCATTTTATTGCCAGTCATTTAAAGAATGGTGAATTGCATTTTGTCGACGGTGCACAAGTGCTGCCGCGCCCCATTTATCTGGCCTACCGCAGCGGCAGTGAACAGCAACCTCAATTAGAGGCGCTGCTCAATCGTCCTTTACGTCTCGGCACACAGACCGTTTAAAGTTTTCTCTTATTCACTTTAACTGAGCTGCTGCGTAAAACCAGTCGTGGCGATAAAGTCAGATGATGAATATCGGTCTCTTTTCCTTCCACTAAGCGCATCATCTCTTGGCAACCCAAGTGACCAATTTCACGCATTGGCTGGGAAACACTACTAATGTTCATCACCTTTGCCAGCAAAGTATTATCAAACCCGACCACCAGAACCTGCTCAGGCACCTGATAACCACGCTGAAGTAATATTTCGATGACTTGTTGTGCTGCCACATCGTTAAAAGCAAAAATGGCAGAAAATGGTAATGACGGGTGCGTATCCAGATAGTCATTAAAACACTCGGCCAGTTCAATGGCGGTCAGTGCTGGTGTTTGAATAATATTTTCAGGCTCGATAGGTACTCCGAGCGCAGCCAAACGATCTCTGAACCCTCCGAATTTCTGCTCAACATCATCGACTGAGCCTAAATAACCAATCGCGGTGTGGCCCATGCTAACCAGATGTTCTGCAACCTGAGCACCACCTTCCACATGATCAACCGCTACGCTGGTTAATTCCGCCACCAGTTGTGTTAATACCACCACAGGGAACGGCAGCCTGTTCAGCGTGGCTATATGCTCAGTCGTGCGTGAACACGGCACGATAAACAAACCATCAATGTTGTACTGCTGACATGCGTTCATTAGCGTCAGCTCACGTTGAACATCACCGCGAGAGTTAAATACCAATAACGCCCGCCCAAGATGCTGGGCCTCCTGCTCAACAATATCCAACAATTCAGCAAAATAAGGGTTCGCCAAAGTAGGCAAAATAATGGCGAACAACGGTGTTTTTTCCACCCGCTTGCGCCCACCGCCGAGCGGCTGGTTATAAACATAACCCAGCTCTTTCACTACGGCACGCACGTGTGCTGCTGTATCAGGTGATACTTTATCTGAGTTATTCAGCACGCGGGAAATTGTGGCAATGGATACCCCCGCTACCTGAGCGACATCTCTTATTGTTGTCATTGACGTTCCATTAATTTTTGCATTTCCGGTTGTTATGTTTGTGGTAAAGCCAAAGTATGCCAATGTGCATTATTCACGGTTACTGCACCGCTAGTCACTTCCGCACTGAACAAGTGACTCGGCCCTTGTTCGGGAAACGCCAGATTCGTCACCGCATAGCGTCCATCATCCAGCAGTAATTCCACCGAACTACGATCCAGCAATAAATCGAGTGAAA
>CALMKU010000064.1 GCA_937866945.1 uncultured Tolumonas sp. | reverse complement strand
CCCGCTTGCTGGAAAAGATCCTGATGCAAAACCGCATTCCGTACAAAATCAGCGGTGGCACCTCGTTTTTCTCGCGTACTGAAATCAAAGACATCATGGCTTACCTGCGCCTGCTGGTGAACCCGGATGATGACAATGCCTTCCTGCGTGTCGTGAATCTGCCTAAGCGCGAAATTGGCCCCACCACGCTGGAAAAACTCGGCCAGTACGCTAATCAGCGCGGTAAAAGTCTCTATGCGGCCAGCTTTGAAATTGGCTTAGAGCAACATCTGCATGGCCGAGGCTTACAGGCACTGCGCCATTTCTGCGAATGGTTATGTCGCATGAGCGATAATGCTGAACGCGGCAACAGTGAAGAAGTCGTGCGCGATCTCATCAAAGACATTCACTATGAAGCCTGGTTATACGAGACATCACCGAGCCCGAAAGCCGCAGAGATGCGCATGCAAAACGTGTCGACCTTATATCGCTGGCTAACCGACATGCTGGCGGGCGATCCGCAGCAGGATGAACCTGCACTGAGTTTAAGCGAAGCCGTCGCACGCTTTACGTTACGTGACATGCTGGAGCGCAACGAAGGCGATGAAGAGCTCGATCAAGTGCAGTTGATGACCTTACACGCCTCCAAAGGACTGGAGTTCCCTTATGTGTTTATGATCGGTATGGAAGAAGGTCTATTGCCGCATCAGGTCAGCATTGATGAAGACAATATCGACGAAGAACGCCGGTTGGCCTACGTGGGTATTACCCGCGCACAGGCCGAGCTGAGTTTCGTGTTATGCAAAGAGCGTCGCCAGTTTGGTTCCACGATGAACCCGGAACCCAGCCGTTTCCTGCTGGAGCTGCCACAAGATGATCTGCAGTGGGAATTGCGCAAAGAACCTGCCAGCGCCGAACAACGGCAAGAGAAGGGCAAAACCGGGATCGCTAATTTACGCGCCATGCTGAAAGCGAAAGGATAAAGCCATGTCATCGTCACGTTGGCGCATGCCGCTGAATCCGAAAATACGTCTCAGTTCACTTGCCTTAGGCATCGTCCCTGCGATTATCGTGCTCGGCTGGCTGGGGATCTGGCTGCCACCGTCACTGCGTTTACTGATGCTGTCACTGTTTGATCAAATGGGCGAGCTAATTTATTACCCATTGTCGGCAATCGCGCTGGCAGGCGGATTTTTTCTCGCTGGGTTGTGGCGACGTGAATTCCACTGGCAATATTTGCTGGAAGGCGCACTCGGAGTATGGATATTATTGAATTGGCCGATTTACTAAATCAGGATCTGGCTCTTGTGCCTTAAACATGGCAGGATGAGAACAAACCACAGCCAATAACCAGTGGTCAGAGAAGAATCAACAAGCTGATAATGGTGGATAACACAATGCAAAACAACGAAATGAATAACATTCTGGAATTCGTACGTGTGGCTCGTCTGAAAAACAAGATGACCCGTGAAATCGAAGACAATGCCCGTAAAATTCGTGACAACCAGAAACGTGTTGCACTGCTGGCTAACCTGACCGAATACCTGAAACCAGGCATGAGCTACGACGACATTCTGGAAATCATCCACAACATGAAAGGTGATTATGAAGATCGCGTGGATGACCTAACCATCGTCGGTGCTGAACTGTCAAAACAACGTCGTGAAGCCAGCAAACAACTGCGTAACTTCCCACGTACTTTCCGTAAAGAAGGCGGCGCTGCAGAGTAATCTCTTTGCATAGCAGACGGCCTATTGGCCGTCTGTCATTTCTGCTTAATTCCCCGCAATTTTCATGCGTTCAATCAGCACCGAACCACTTTGTAAACTGCAGCGCGGATCAATATCGTTACCCACAGCCACAATTTGACGGAACATATCTTTCAGATTGCCGGCGATGGTGATCTCCTCCACCGGATAAGCAATCTGCCCGTTTTCCACCCAGAAACCCGTCGCACCGCGCGAATAATCGCCGGTGACAATATTCACGCCCTGCCCCATCAGTTCACTGACGATCAAACCGGTGCCCATCTGCTGCATCAGCGTGTCCAGACTCTGACCTTGCCCGTCAACACGCCAGTTATGGATCCCCCCGGCATGGCCGGTTGATTGCAGACCCAGTTTCCGCGCCGAATAGGCGGTCAGCAGATAGGTTTGCAGTACGCCATTTTCGATGATGGAACGATCTTGCGTGCGCACACCTTCCCCATCAAACGGTGAACTCGCCAGCCCTTTCGGCAGATGAGCAAACTCGTTGATCTGGAACCAATCCGGAAATAACTGCTGACCAAGGCTATCCAACAGGAAGGTTGATTTACGATATAAATTACCACCACTGATCGCGGAGACCAAATGACCAAACAGGCTGTTCGCTGCTTCCGGTAGGAACAACACCGGCACTTCAGTGGTCGCAATCTTACGGCCACCCAAATGCGACACCGTGCGACTCACCGCGTCTTCGGCGATACGCTCTGGTGTCCACAGATCACACAATTCTCGCGCCGTGCTGTAGCTGTAATCACGCTGCATATCGCCGTCTTGCTCACCGATCAGCACGCAGCTCAGGGAATGACGACTGGCTGCATAACCTTTCACGAAGCCGTGGGTATTACCGTACACCTTGATGCCATGATGGCTGGAAAAGCTGCCGTTATCCGACTGTTTGATGCGTTTATCTAACGACAACGCATGTTGCTCACAGCGACGCGCCAGTTCGATACCGTATTGCGGCTCCAGCGCGACCGGATACAGCAGATCCAGATCGGGTGCATCCCATGCCATCAGGTCGCGATCCGCCAGCCCGGCACAAGGGTCAACGGCGGTATAACGCGAGATCTCCAGTGCGGCTTCGATACAACGACGAATGGCACTGACGCTCAGATCCGCGGTGGATGACGAACCTTTACGGCCATCCCGATAGATCGCGATACCGAGTGCACCATCTTTATTGAATTCGATATTTTCGACTTCACCACCACGAGTGTTAATGGAGATACCGGTTTGTTTGCTGATAGAAATTTCCGCGGTATCGGCACCCAACTCCTGAGCGATCTGTAACGCATCACTCACCACACGTTCAAGTTTGTGCTGTTCTTGTAAAATTTGCTCTTGCGAATTCATGTCTGCCTGGCCTTGCTGCATTTTTTCAC
Organism: uncultured Tolumonas sp.; assembly: GCA_937866945.1. Lineage (GTDB taxonomy): Bacteria > Pseudomonadota > Gammaproteobacteria > Enterobacterales > Aeromonadaceae > Tolumonas. The sequence goes on along the minus strand of CALMKU010000064.1, from coordinate 13,187 downwards.
AGGCTATCACAGATACCTGTTACCATATAAGGGAGGAATTAAGGAAGAGTGACACCATGAATCATCAAAAACCAACCCACGATGAGTCGGATGACGATTACGTTAGTAAGACAGGTCTGAAACGTGAAGCTGCTGCGTTGCAAAAACTGGGCGAAGAGCTGGTCAACTTGAAGCCTGCCGAGCTGGAACGCGTGCCACTGGACGAAGATCTAATCGAAGCGATTGCCATGGGGCATAAGCTGAAAGGTAAGCACGAAGCACTGCGCCGCCATCTGCAGTTTGTCGGTAAAATGATGCGTAACCGCGATATTACCGAAATTAAAGCCGTGCTGGACCAAATCCACAGCCGGAATAACAGCACCAATGCGCGTTTGCATAAACTGGAACAGTGGCGCGATAAATTGATTGCTGATGGTGACGATGCAATCAACGCCGTGATCGGGGAATGCCACACTCTGGAACGTCAGAAACTGCGTCAATTGGTGAGTCGCGTGAAGAAAGAACAAGCGGCGAACCATCCACCGGCAGCATTCCGTGAACTGTTCAAATATCTGCGTGAACACATGGAAGAACAGCTGTAATAGCTTTCTGAACCGATAAGAGCGAGATAAAAAATGGCGTGAATATTCACGCCATTTTCTTTTGGGTTACTGTGTACCGCCCACCGTCAGTTCGTCCAGTTTCAGCGTTGGCTGACCAACCCCGACCGGCACACTCTGACCGTCTTTACCACACACCCCAACACCCTTATCCAGCGCCAGATCGTTACCCACCATCGACACTTGTTTCATCGCTTCCGGGCCATTGCCAATCAGCGTTGCGCCTTTGAGTGGTGCGGTAATTTTGCCATTTTCGATCAAATACGCTTCCGAGGCCGAAAACACAAACTTGCCGGAGGTGATATCCACCTGACCACCACCAAAGTTCGGCGCATAGATCCCTTTCTTCACGGAAGCGATGATCTCTTGCGGATCATGCTCACCGGCCAGCATGTAGGTGTTGGTCATGCGCGGCATCGGTAATGCGGCGTAAGATTCCCGACGACCATTCCCGGTTGGGGCAACACCCATCAAGCGGGCATTCAATTTATCTTGCATGTAGCCTTTCAGGATGCCGTTTTCAATCAATACATTGTATTGCGTTGGCGTGCCTTCATCATCGACACTCAATGAACCGCGGCGCCCGGCCAGCGTACCATCATCCACGATAGTGCAATGCTTCGACGCCACTTGTTGACCAATCTTACCGCTGAACGCTGATGAGCCTTTACGGTTGAAATCACCTTCCAGACCATGCCCCACTGCTTCATGCAGCAATACTCCCGGCCAGCCTGAGCCAAGCACCACTGGCATCATGCCTGCAGGTGCATCGATGGCTTCCAGATTGACCAAGGCCTGACGGACCGCTTCACGAGCATAACCATGAGCACGACTTTCACCATGTTCCAGCTCGAAAAAATAGTCATAACCACAGCGGCCACCGCCACCACAGCTGCCGCGTTCCCGACGACCATTACGTTCTGCTAACACAGTAATGCTGAGGCGCACCAACGGGCGAATATCGGCCACCAGCGTACCGTCGGTCGCCGCGATCAGGATCTCCTCATACACACCAGACAGTGACGCCATCACCTGCGTGACAGCTGGGTCTAGCGAGCGGGCAAAAGTATCCAACTCTTCCAAGAGAGTAATTTTGTGCTGCTGCGGCAAACCGGGTAGCGGATCTACCGCCAGATAACGAGCAACGGGTTGTGCTGGTTGCCAGATCTTAACCTTGGCATCGCCACCACTGTGCGCAACACCACGTGCCGCAATGACTGCTTGTTGTAAGGCATTCAGGCTGAGCTCATCGGAATAGGCAAACCCGGTTTTCTCGCCACTGATCGCGCGCACACCAACCCCTTGTTCGATGTTATAGCTGCCATCTTTAACAATACCGTCTTCCAGCATCCACGACTCGTGGACACCACTCTGGAAATAGAAATCGCCGAAATCAATCTGATGACTCATCAACTGGCGTAACTGTTGCGCCAGAATATCCTGATCCAGACCATGCGCTGCTAACAATCGTTCACTGACTTGCGGTAACAACATTGAATTATTCTCTCCAGACCGGCGTCAGTCTGGCATGCAGCTGCACCGGCATTGTTTTGCGGATATGTTCGATTTTCTGCGGATCCAGCGATGCTGCGATCAGGCCTGGTTGATGACCTTGCTGTGCCAGAATTTCACCCCAAGGGTCGATGATCACCGAGTGACCCCATGTTTCACGGTTGCCATCGTGGCTACCACATTGGTTTGCTGCCACGACATAACATTGATTTTCAATCGCTCGTGCTTGTAACAACGGCAGCCAATGTGCCTGCCCAGTCACTTTAGTAAAAGCGGCAGGCACCAGCAGTACATCAGCGCCTTGCTGGCGTAACAACTGATACAGCGCAGGAAAACGCACGTCATAACAGATACTGAGCCCTAAACCACCAAACGGTGATGCCACGACACAGGTTTCATGGCCGGCCATAAAGGCATCGGATTCGCGGTAACGACCCCGTGCATCAGCAACATCGACATCGAACAGATGTAATTTATGATAAAAACCGGCCAGTTCGCCTTGCGGGTTAAACACCAGCGACGTGGTATGGACTCGGTTTTGCTGGGGTAACAAGGTCGGCAATGATCCGGCCACCAGCCAGATACCAAACTCTTTCGCCCACTCGCTCAACTGGCGTTGAACACGACCAGAACCCAAGGGTTCAGCAAGCTGCTGGTAATCTTGTGGCGCCCCCATACAGGCAAAATTTTCCGGTAATAACACCAGACACGGACGCTCAACAGGCAAACGTTGCAACAACGTGGCAATTTGTGCGCGATTTTGCAACCAATCGGCCTGAGCATTGATTTGTAGTGCGACCAACTGCATCACTTGCTCTCCTCTGTGGCGGGTGCTGGTAACTTAACTTTTTCTTGCTTACGGCCCAATTCAGTAATTTTTGGCTTCGCAATATCACCTTTAACGGAATAGCTAACCTGCGTGATCACATCAAATACTGGCTGCAAAATGGTGGTTGCCGCTAACACCGCAATACCGGTGATAGGCGTAATGGCGAATGCTGTGGCGACACCAAACCCACCAGTTAACGTAGGTGAAAAAGTCACCTGATAATCGATCTGTTTTTGACCTAAATCGACCAGACCATGCCCTCGCAGATCACCCGAATTACTTTCCAGTAACAGATCATCATTACGCAGCACACCACGTTCCAGTTTGCTACTAAAGCTGATTTTTTTGAAATAGAGACCATCACCAAAGATATCGCGGAAATCGAGGCTAATGCGACGCACAATCGCATCCAGTGAAAACAGTGATAACAGACGATTACCGCCGGTATTTTTCACTTCCCGTAAGATACCTTCCCCGGTTTCCATCTTGATCTCACCACTTAAGACCGCAAAGCGCGGTTGTGATAAGGCTCCCGGCCAGAAAACATTGATATCCAGCTGACTTTTTGTACCTGTCAGCCCCGGATCAAAACCAAAATGACCCAGAAATAATTCCGTATTGTTACTGACAAATTTCCCCTGCAACCTACTTTTAGGCTGATTGTCTTGTATCAGCCAGCTGGCTTGCCCATTGAATTCAGAGTTAGCGACCTGCCAATGCAGATCTCGCACTTCGCCACCCTGTTTTGCTGGATACAAATGACCACGGATCTGCCCCAGCGTATTCCCGCCATAACGACAATCCTGGCAGCTAAACCGCAGGTTAGGCCAACGTGCCAGCCAGTCTTGCTGAGTAGTGAGGCTCATGGGTTCCGCCGCCGGTTGTTCATCACCACTGTCAGCCCAATATAGCCGCGTCATGTCCACCTGGATTGGTTTCTCTTTATTCGTCGGCAGCTGGATCAACCCTTGCGCCTTGCTGCTTTCCAGCCAGATCTTACTGCCGTTACGATCCGGGCTCATGCTCAGACGCACATCACGCCATAATTGATCCGCCACATGCAGTTTATCGACCCGAACATCAATGGCACCAACGCTGGGAAACAGCTGATTAACGGTTTGCTGACCATTAACCGGCCAGCGTTGCCACCAGTCCAGCCAGGCAGAGACATCGGCTTCACTTAAAATCGTGCTCACCGAAAAGGGGAGCCGAGGCCCGGTACTGCGCTCGATAACCTGATTATCCAGCCAGAATCGACGGAATTGTTTTTGCTCCGGAGACCAGTCCGCCTGTAATTGCCATTCGTGATTTAACGACCCCTTGATCACGCTACTGTCTTGATTGCCGCTGATCTTCACCTGCAATGGCCAGTTTCTCCCCGCGGGTTTGTTATAGGGAGCTGGTAAATCCAACGCCAGTGCACTGAGTGGGCTAGTTAACTGCGCATCGTAATAATAATGGCCCCCCTTATACAAATGCAGGTCGAGTGACCCTTGCCAGTTAGCCTGCCCCTGTAATGTTTGATGAGCCAACGTTGGTAGCACGGTATCGCGCTGATTATCCCATTCGCCGTTTAAGCCCAGTTTAACCTGATACTCTTTATCCTGTTGTTCCCCGGCATATTGCACACGCAGTGGTTGCCCCCACAATGTAGCTTGCAGGTCGTCAATACCGGTTTTATTGTCATCAAAAGTCAAATCACCTTGCAGCTGTTCCAGCGGCAGATCCAGACTCGGAATATACAGGCTGTTACCCGCCAGTTTGATATGACCATTCACCTTGACCGCACCGCCATCCAGTGGAATATCCAGTTTCAGCGCACCGGTAAGCGGTTTTTGGATCTGGACGGCGCGTAATGCAGCACCGACTGAGTTTTGCAATGGTGAGTGATACAGATAATCGCTGACGGCTTCGCCTGTTCCGGCAATATCCGAATCAATATACAGGTGTGCACCGGGAGCCAATTTAGGGAACCAGGCATGCAGACGCGGTGTACTCGCTTCACCCAACAAGGCCTGATCACCTTGCATATCCAGACGATCATTCTCAAACAACAGATCTAACGACATCTGCCGTAATGGCTGCCAGCCTTCACCAAACTGGAAGGTCGCATTACGTAATGGCACCCAAGCCTGAAATATGCCGTTATGTTCTTTAAATGGAAAATCATGAAACGCACCATGCCAGAGGATCTTGGCATTCTTCGCCTGCCCGCCCTGCAATGCCTTGGTCAGATAATCGATGACCGGCTCACCCATAGCACCATGCGGGAAATAGTAATGCGCCTGGCTGGCATCCTGCAGATCAACCTGACTATCGAGTGCCAGAAACAATGGCTGCGCGGCAGCCTGAGTTAAACGAAATTGCGTATTGGTGGTCACGACATCCGTTTTTAACTGCACATGGTTGGCGGTTAATACCCAGCCACTTTTCTGCATTTGCCAGTTAAGTTCTGCGGAAAAATCTTGAACCGGCCAAGGCTTTTCAAAATAGGGTTGCAGATCCCACGCTTGGGGGGCTGACTGTTTCAGGTGCAGCGCAACACCTTTCGGGGATAAACGGAAAGTCGCATCGACAGCATGCAGACCGGGCACCATACGCCAGCGCTGCCATTGCATTTGCTGTAACTGACCACTGAACAACCAGTTATCCTGCTCCGCGTCACGGGAAAACCGCAGTTTGTTCAGTTGTCCTTGCGGCGCCAGAGTGCGCAGTGCTTCGGAAGCGGCAGAGTCAACGGGTAACAACATACCGGCCAATGGCGTCAGTTCACTCAACTGAAGCGGATCCATCTGCCCGGCATACTGCTCAGCTCGTTTATCCAATTGCAGCTGCCAGTTGCGCCATGGCTGATTTTCGCTATGCAGTTGCAATCCCTGACTGCGCAATTGCCAACCATCGTTATGACGCTGCCAGATCAGCTCGCCACCTTGTAATTCCAGACTATGACTTTTCTCGGCCTGCTGCCAACCCAGACGATTCAACCCCAACTGCAACAGCGCACTTTGCCACTGCCCGGGGGTACGCTCTAACCAAAACTGAAAAGCCAGCGCCCCATGAATAGATTGCACATTGGCAGCCAATGGTGCGGGTAATAAAGCGCCCAGTTGTTTCGCCGCATGCGGTTCAGTAGCCAGATAGAGATGGCCTTGCAGATCGTCTACTGTTGCCGCACCCTGTAATTCAGCCTGCAACAACAGCGGCACCACCAGTGCTTGTTGCGCTAATGCGGTACGGGCAAACAGCCGGTGGTGTTGCTTATTGTTTTCGGTATACAGTTGTTCGATGTGAATTTCTGCCAGCGATTGCTGCTGACGCATCAGGGTAACCTGACTATTGGTAATATTGACCTGCTGTAACTGTTCAAACAATAACGGCAAAAAATCATTCAGGTCTGGTAACGGCGAGCTGGCTGATAGTTCAGCTTTGGGCAATTGAACAGTCAACTGCAGTTGCTCGGCCTGAAGTTGTGCCAGACAGCCATTGGTTTGCCAGAATTGCAGGAAGGGATTGCAGTGCAGCTGCACTTTTTTCGCCCGCAGGTTGACTGACGTAGCTCCCGGTTGCTGGAAGACTACGTCATCTAACGCTAATTGCAGACCATAATTTTGCCAGCGCCAGCTGATATGTTCCACTGACGCGGTAGCACCGGCCGGTAGCAACTGACGCAATAACCAGTCACGGTGCGACTGTAAATCAGGAACACCGAACCGCAGCGCCGTAACCAGCACTGCCAGTAAAGCAAAAACACCCGCCAGTAAAATGGCGCATCCACGCGCAATGCCACGCCAACGCACTTACATCATCACCACGTCAAATTGTTCCTGACTGTATAATGGCTCCGCTTGTACCTTAACTTGTTTGCTAATAAACACTTCTAACTCCGCCAGACTGTGCGATTCATCGCCGCGTAACGCTTCTGCGACCGCCGGCGAGGCATACACCACAAACTGATCAGCGTCATAGGCGCGATTGACACGCAGGATCTCACGCAGAATTTCGTAGCAGACTGATTCCACCGTTTTAACGCGGCCACGGCCATTACATTCCGGACACTGTGAGCAAAGCACATGCTCCAGACTTTCGCGGGTACGCTTGCGCGTCATTTCCACCAAACCAAGTTGCGAGAAACCATTCACACCAGTCTTCGCGCGATCTTTTGCTAACGCCTGTTCCAGACTCTGTAACACCCGCCGACGATGATCCTCGCTTTGCATATCGATGAAATCGATAATGATAATCCCGCCAAGATTGCGTAGACGCAGTTGACGGGCAATCGCCGCCGTTGCCTCGACGTTAGTGTTAAAGATAGTCTCTTCGAGATTACGATGGCCGACAAAAGCACCGGTATTGATGTCGATGGTGGTCATGGCTTCGGTCTGATCGATGATCAGATAACCACCGGACTTCAGCTCGACCTTACGTTCCAGCGCCCGCTGAATCTCATTTTCGACATCGTATAAATCAAAAATCGGCGATTCACCGGAGTAGTAATCCAGTTTGGCACTCATCTCTGGCACAAATTCATCGGTAAAGTGGCAGATCTGTTCATAAGTCTGGCGCGAATCGACGCGGATCTTATCCAGTTCATCACCGACAAAATCGCGTAAAATACGGAATGCTAAACTCCACTCCGCATACAACACATGACAAGTCGGGTATTTCTGACGACGCTCCAGCACTTTACGCCAAAGTCGTTTCAAGAAGATGGTGTCTTGTTCCAGCTCTTTTTCGCCAACACCTTCGGCTGCGGTACGCACAATGAAGCCGCCCAGTTCATCCACATTTTTGGTGACGATCTGTTTTAAGCGTTCGCGTTCTTCTTCGCTATCGATACGTTGTGATACACCGACATGCGCACTGCCCGGCATAAATACCAGATAACGTGATGGCAAAGTAATATCAGTGGTCAGGCGGGCGCCCTTGGTGCCCATAGGGTCTTTCACCACCTGCACCATGATGTCCTGACCCTGACGGACCAACTCCGCAATATTACCAGCCTGAAAGTGTTCTTTTTCTTTAACATCAACGCATTCGGTATGCGGCACGATATCAGAAGCATGCAAAAAAGCCGCTTTATCCATACCAATATCGACAAATGCAGCCTGCATACCTGGTAAAACCCTGCTCACTTTACCTTTGTAAATATTACCAACGATACCGCGTTTAGCCTGACGCTCGATGTGCACTTCCTGCAACATACCGTGATCGACCAGGGCAACCCGGGTTTCTGACGGTGTTACGTTGACCAGCAATTCGGTGGACATAGTTCAGCCTTAGTAATCTGAAGTCATGAATGGCGACAATATTTATGCAGTAACTGATCCGTTTCCAGCAGCGGCAACCCCACCACGGCAGAATAACTGCCGCTGAGGTGGCAGACAAATTTTCCACCAATCCCCTGAATACCATAAGCTCCGGCTTTATCCGCTGGTTCTCCGCTTTGCCAATAACGGACGATGTCGTCCTGACTCAGTTCACGAAATGTCACTTGTGAATTAACCAGTATCACTTCACAGCCATGTTGCGAAGAAAGGGCTACTGCCGTCATCACGGTATGGGTGTTACCAGACAGTAACTGCAATATCCGTTGAGCATCGACGAAATCTCTTGGTTTTTCCAGCACTTCTTGCTGAAAAACCACGATTGTATCGGCACCCAGCACCGGTTTTTCACCCTGACAGGCGAGCCAGCCCGCTTGCGACTTTTCACAAGCCAACCGCTGCACATAAACTTCCGGCGTTTCTTGCGGCTGGCGTTGCTCTTCCACATCCACTGACAACACCGCAAACGGATAGTCCAGCAGAGCCAACAGCTCTCGGCGGCGAGGGGATGCAGACGCCAGGTAAAGCGCAATACTGGCTGACATAGTAATTACCTGATGTTGAAACGACGGCGGATATACCGCAAAAAGAGATAAACGGATGGCCAGAGCAACATGGAGCTCAGCGACGCCCAGACAAACCGGGTATTCAGGCGCGGAGAGGCAAACAAATGCTCAACCCAGAAAATCAGTAATTGCCCGATAAAAATCAATGAGCCCATGACTAATGCCTGTTGCCAGACCGAATAATTACGGATCTTCTGATATTGAGCCGTGGCAACATAGGAAATGACTGCCATACCCAGCGCATGGATACCTAATGTGGAGCCCAGCATGATGTCCATGAGCAGACCGACAATCCATGCACTGACCACATTCATATGATGCGGCAGCGCAATGACCCAATACAACACCACCAACGCCACCCAATCAGGGCGGAACATATCAATAGCCGCGGGTAACGGCACCATAGTCAGAACAATCGCGACAATCAGGGTTAAATAAATAGAACCTTTACCATGCCCGGTCAATGAATTACTCACTGGCTGCGCTCCTGATGTTTTACTTTCGTTGATGCAATGGTGGCCGACGTTTTAATTTTATTGGTGTTTTGGTGAGCCGTTTTATTAACACCCGATTTGTGCGTGGTCGTACCCGTTTTTTTCTCAACTTTTTCCACTGGTTTCGTAGCCGGAGCAGTTGTTGGATAGCGTTCGGGAACAGTATTTTTATTTTTCTCAGCATCAGTTGATACCGCCGCAGACGCATTAGCATTTACTGATGACGGACTCATCACAGCCAATGGCCCCATGGCCTTTGCATCTTCCCACAATAACAGGACGTACCGTAAACGATCTAATGTTGCCAGCGGTTCGGCTTTGATTTCCGCAAATGGGCTTTGTTCTTCATTGGCGACTCGCACCACTTTAGCAACCGGATAACCTTCTGGAAAATGTCCGCCCATACCGGAAGTCACCAGAATATCACCATCCTGAATATCGACATTTTTCGGCAAGTTTTTCAGCGTTAATTCATTGATATTGCCAGTACCAGATGCAATTGCACGTAAATCATTGCGTAATACACGCACAGGTAATGCATGACTGACATCGGTAATCAACAGTACGCGGCTAGAGGTCTTACCAACACTGACCACCTGACCTATCACACCTTGATCATTAACGACTGGCTGACCTTCATAGACATGATGCTCAATACCTTTGTCGATCACTACTTGATAGACAAACGGATCGGAGTCGACAGACAAAATACGCGCCACCAATTTGCGAGTATCTTGTGTCACCGGTGAACCCAGCAACTCACGTAAACGACGGTTTTCCTGACTTAGCTCGGCCATGCGCAACAGATCGCTGCGCAGCAGAAATAACTGCTGTTGCAATTGCTGATTTTCGGTAATGAGTTCACTGCGGGAACGCAGTTGCAGACTAGCACCTTCCACCACATCCCGCGGTACACTGGCTAAATGCAGTATCGGACTGGCAAAGGTGTTGATATATAAGCGCACGCTATCAAACAGATGAAAACGGGCATCAGCAACGATGCCCGCCAAAGACAGCAGCACAGTAATAAATAACCGAAGTTGCAGGGATGGTCCGCTGCCAAAAATAGTGCGCATGATGCTATCGGCTCAGGGCTACCGGATAGATAGCCCGGATAAGATCAATTATTCGTAATGAAACAGGTCACCACCGTGCATGTCGATCAGCTCAAGAGCACGACCACCACCACGGGCAACACAAGTCAGCGGATCTTCTGCCACCACGACAGGGATACCGGTATGCTCCATCAGCAGACGATCCAGATTACGCAGCAATGCACCACCGCCGGTCAGAACCATGCCTTTTTCCGAAATATCAGACGCCAACTCTGGTGGCGATTGTTCCAGTGCCACCATGATCGCACTCACGATACCGCTCAGCGGTTCTTGCAACGCATCCAGAATTTCATTGGAGTTCAGAGTGAAACTGCGCGGTACACCTTCCGCCAGATTACGGCCGCGAACTTCAATTTCACGCACTTCTTCGCTGCGGTAAGCGGAACCAATTTCATGCTTGATGCGTTCAGCAGTCGCTTCACCGATCAGGCTGCCATAGTTACGACGCACATAGCTAATGATCGCTTCATCAAAGCGGTCACCACCGATACGCACAGAAGAGGAATAGACCACCCCATTCAGTGAGATGATCGCCACTTCGGTAGTACCACCACCGATATCGACCACCATTGAACCGGTTGCTTCAGAGACTGGCAAACCTGCCCCAATCGCCGCCGCCATCGGCTCTTCGATCAGATAAACTTCGCGAGCACCTGCACCTTGTGCGGATTCTTTAATCGCGCGACGTTCGACCTGGGTTGCACCACATGGGATACAAACCAGTACACGTGGGCTTGGGCGCATTAGATTATTTTCATGCACTTGCTTGATAAAGTGCTGCAGCATTTTTTCAGTCACCGAGAAGTCGGCAATAACGCCGTCTTTCATCGGACGGATCGCAGCAATGTTGCCCGGAGTACGCCCCAACATCATCTTGGCGGCATGACCAACAGCAGCAACAGATTTAGCAGTACCACCACGTTCCTGACGAATGGCGACTACAGAAGGTTCGTTCAGTACGATACCTTTGCCTTTTACATAAATCAGCGTATTAGCGGTACCCAAATCGATCGACAGATCGTTGGAGAACAGGCCACGGAGCTTCTTGAACATGATGCGGGGAATCCTGGGTAATTACGGGATGCGAAAAACAGCCCACTTTACCAATCCCCGCCCCGATCAGCAAGCGTCCGGCACACCAGATGATCAGATAGCGTCAGACCTTTGCCTATTCTGGCGGTTATTGGCCGCCAAACACTTCCCGACGGTAAATTAAACGGTCATTACCGCGATAGTAACCAAAGCTGGCCCGAGCAGGAGCAAGACCCGACGAGAGCGATAAATCCTGCATCCACAGCGGTAATGACGAACTGGCACTGATATCTACCCAACCCGTGTTGTTTGGAGCGGTAAACAAAATTGCCCCCGCGCCTTGTGCCACTACAGCAGGAAATAACGAGGCATTCGTCGTCGCTGAAGCACTGCTGCTGTTACTGGTTCGCAAGTTGATGCCAGACCAGTTAGCGGCATCATTCATCTGCAAATCAGTGGCATTTAACGATGAACAATGATCTGCCGTGTTCAGTGCATACACAGAACCATTCCAGTATTGCATATAGAACGGCAGTGTTAGTGCTGCATTCTCTGCACCGTTAACACTATTCAGCATCAGCCGTCCATCATAGACGTTGAAAGCACTGCTGTTATTCGCTGCCCATGGGTAAAAATAGAACGGGCTGACAGACGATATCGCAACCACACCGTCACTATCTGCCAAAGCACTTAACGTTAACACGGTAGTGAATGGGTTAACATGATTCGCAGATTTGGCAAAAATAAATCGATCATCACCAAAGCTATAAGTGTGCGAATTTCCAGCACTGAGCCAGCTCCCTGCCTTCCAGGTTGCTGCCGCTATCAGCGTTGTGTTGTTTTTAGAGACTAACGATGGCGTAAACACTCCGATACTGGTTGCAGTGGGGTTTGCTGTTGTTATTTTGGCCAAGTCGTCCCGGTAATTCTGTAAGGCATTACCGTTACTATCAGTTGCAACCACGCTAAACATAGGTAATGCCGCAAACTGCAACTCCTGTCCGACATAAGCCAGTGATGTCAAAACGGCATTAGCTTTACAATTTTCGCTGGTAAATGCCCCATGGCTGAGCAATGTTGTTTTCAGTTTTGCCGGTACAAACCTGCCAATTGCATCACTCCAGCTTATCGGCACTATTTTTTGTGGTGATTCATTCTGATAATCAGGGTAAGGCACAAAATCTGTTACGCCATATTGATACACCCCGACGTCGTTTTCACTGATTGATGTCGTTGCAGTACCACCACTAAAACTCAGCGTCGTAGTAGTTAAAGAAGGTAATGTACCGGATGCAGGCGCAAGCAACCGATGCTGTAATACAGGCAATGAACTCATTTGACTGGTGAAGAAATTACTGGTCTTCTTCCAAGTCGCGCCATTTTCATAACCTGCTTCAGCATTAAGCGTAAAATTATCACCAACTGTCTTGTATTTTGTGCAGCTGGCATGCGTTGTGTTAGCGCAAATAGCGGCAGAATCCGCAGGCTCAACGCGAATTGCTGCGGGGATCACGGCAACAGTATCAGAGCCCGAAATAGTCAGTGTACCGACACCTGTATCTGTATTTGCTTTTGTGTATTGGGCAGCAAGATTGAGCACACCCGCATTATTGTAAGCCAACTTAAAAGTGGCTACGCCATTACCATTAAATGTTAAGACTACAGAAGTATTACTGGAAATAGAGGTGGCAGTAGAAGTTGATGAGTTGATGATCT
>CALMKU010000063.1 GCA_937866945.1 uncultured Tolumonas sp. | reverse complement strand
GTTTCTACTTCCACTGTTAGATTACCAGCGGCAATCTGACGGGTAATATCTGCTGCATAATCTGGTTCACCGCCCAGCTGTTTGACGATGCGGAAGGCGATGAAAAAGCCCATCGCTAAACCAAATAAAATGCCGGCAATACTGGCGGAAAACATCAGCACAGAACTGCGTTCATATACCTCTTGTGCTGTAGCCGCCTGCTTTGCCGAGTTTTGCGATTTTTGTGTCACAATTTTGCCCACTTGTTCCATCGTAGACTGAATGATGGCGGACATATCGTGCTCAAGATAAGCATTAGAGGCATTGGATTGCAGTAACGGTTCGGCACGTAACATTGCTTCAACTTTGGTTGCTTCACTCTTATAAGTTGGCCAGATACGATCAAACTCGCTAATCAATGCCTGACCTTCCGCCGAGGTAAATTTAGGTCGCGCTTCATTAATCGCCAGCTCGACTTCATCAATGCTTTTCCGGAAGCTCTGTAAATTTTGCTGTTTGCGCTCTTCTGTCGCAGACAACATCGCTGCCCGCAAATAGCGACCCACGGCGAGGAAGTTCATGCGGGCTTTGGCGGCAGCTTCCAGACCTAGTAAGTCTTTTTGATACATTTCTGCAGCCATGCTGTTGATATCACGCATATTCAGATAGCCAATACTACCCACCGTGGCGGTAACAAAAGACATCATGAGGAATGCAAGTATTAAGCGTGTTCTTAGTTTCATCCCATTGAATAAACCCATGTTTTTCTCCCGTAAAACCTAATTTATTAACTAAGATGTGCATAAACCGGAGTGCGAACTGACTCCCGCATTCTTTGCAACATCCCTGGAATATCGAGGATCAGGGCAACCTGACCGGAACCTAAAATACTTGAACCACTGATGTCTTTGAGCTGCATAAAAAGAGAACCCAATGGTTTAATGACTATTTGTTGTTCGCCGAGCAGGTGATCAACAACGAGCCCCAGTTGTTGTTTGCCATGGCTGACTACAACTATGTTCTGACGTTTAGCTTTTGAACTGTGGATAGAAAAATGTTGTCGTAAATGAATGAGTGGTAAGGGTTTTCCTCTCAGCTCCCGGTAATCATAGGTGGATGTGATTGGCTCGTGTTCCGCTTCCAGACATTCCGTCACCATATCCAGCGGTATCACCAATGGCGTATCACCGACACTCACCAGAAAACCGTCAATGATGGCCAGCGTGAGTGGTAATCGGATACGGACGCCACAGCCCTTACCGGGAACGGAATCAAGCTCTATGGAACCGCGTAACGCATCGATACTGCGTTTTACGACATCCATGCCGACGCCGCGGCCGGACAGATTGCTGATGCTGTCGGCAGTAGAAAATCCGGGGGCAAAAATCAGTTGATAAAGTGCTTGGTCATCAAGTTGTTCGTTGGCATTTAGCAGCCCTTTCTCGAGCGCTTTTTGGCGGATGCGTTCCGGGTTAAGCCCTCGGCCATCATCCTGAACCTCGATCACCACATTACCCGATTCATGGTAGGCATTTAGGCATAACACCCCTTTGGCAGGTTTACCGGCGGCCAGCCGTTCTTCTGCGGTTTCGATACCATGATCCAGCGCGTTGCGAACCAGATGGGTGAGTGGATCAGCAATTTTATCAATCACGGTTTTATCCAGTTCGGTCTCAGCACCATTGATTTGTAACTGGATCTCTTTACCTAAATCTTTGCTGGTATCGCGGATCTGTTGCTGTTTTTGCAGCGCGGCATCGACAGCTATGGCCGGAACCGCACCGTCTTGCACTAACATATCGCCGATTTTTGCCGTCGGGGTCTGTTCGGTCTGTTTTTGCAGACTGCGGGCCAGCTCATTGGCGGTGAGCAAACCGCTGGCGACCAAGATTTCACCGAGCCGATCTTCATCTTGCGGCAATGCGGCAATCAGAGACAAATAATCCTCTACCTGACTATCGGGTGGCAGTATGCGGATCTGCGCTAATTCCTGAATGAATTCAAAGACAGACTCAATTTCTGCTTTACTGGCTTCTGTTTGCAGATCGAGCTCCAGCCCGAGATAGCAATTTTCTGCCTGAAAGTCGGGCCAGTCTGGCAGTTCGCTCTGGATGAGGTAAATGTGTTGCAGCGTGCCTAATTTACGCAGGTAACGAACAAAAGATGCCGGGTCAAAACCGTATTGCAGTATCTGACGATCAAAACGCAGCGAGATATGCCAGCTGGCCAGCAGATTGGCAGCCGCAACCGGTTGTCGTTCAACCGACTCAGACGATGTTGTGGTCGCTGGTGGTGCAGACAAGCCGCTGTTACCTAGCGTTTGTAATAGACTCAGTAATTCGGGGTTGGCTTCATCTAGGGCGGAAGGGGTGCCGGTTTGTTCCAGTTGTGTAATTTCGCCACGCAAGATATCCAGCGCACTCAATAATGCGGTGATCATCTCTCCGTTTAGTACCAGCTCGCCATCCCGCACGCGCATGATCAGATTTTCCATCTGATGGGAAAAGCGTACAAAGCCATCGAGAGAAAAAAGACCGGCAGACCCTTTCAGGGTATGCATGGCGCGAAATAAGCCATTGATTGTATCAGCATCAGAGGATTGCTCATCTAATGTCAGCAAGGCTGTTTCTGCACTCTGGATCAGCTCTTTGGCTTCTTCCAGAAAACTGACTAGTAATTGTTCCCACTGCTCCTGATCAAACATGGTCACTCCTTAATGCTGTGGCAACACAATGTCGTCACCAAAAAAGGCTGCGAGCTGAAAAAGGTCAATTAATTCAATTACAGCCTGAGAGTGGCGGATCAGATGCAGGTGTTCGCCCAGCCATTGATGTAACGCAAGTAGTAGCTGCAAGCCAGCCGTGTCGATTTCATCCACTTCTTGTAAGTCGACAGTGAGTGATTCCGGCGCTGTAAGCGGCTTTAACATCTCTTGTATACCGGCAACTTCATAAATCGTTAACGGGCCGTTTAACGATAAATTCCATTGTCCGGCAGCGGACTCTTCCAAAGTAACCGGCATGATAACCTCGCGTTACATAAGTAGTTTTTCTACAGCTGCTAACATTAGTTCCGGCTGGAAGGGTTTGACGATCCAAGCTTTGGCGCCAGTGGCCTGGCCCTCGCGTTTCATACCTTCCTGTGATTCGGTGGTGAGCATGATGACCGGGGTGAACCGGTGTTCTGGTTTGGCTTTGATGGCTTTCAGTAAAGTAATGCCATCCATATTGGGCATATTGACGTCACTGATCACCAGATTAACCCGTTGCGAGCCGAGTTTTTTCAGGGCATCGACACCGTCACATGCGTCAACAACGGTGTAACCTTTGGTCAGTAAGGTGGCCTTGACCAGTTGGCGAATAGACATCGAGTCATCAACTATTAGTACTGTTTTACCCATAATGACTTACCTCAAAAAAACGTGATATCGCTGTTTGTGGTATGGCTAATGCGCCCTTGGTACTCTTCTTCCGTACTGAATCGCTTTTGGAATTCTCGTTTCCAGTTGTTTTCATCCAGTTGTTCTAAATTGTCATCTACGGCTCCGGCAATGCTTACTATGTCGGTTTGCAGGTGGTGCAGGATCTGATTTACGCGATCTTGAAACTGTAATTTGATAATAATTTGCTCAATGTTGTTTTCGGTTTCGCAAGAAAGGTTGTGCAGACGGTGGCCTGCATCATGTAATAAATTGATCTCTTC
>CALMKU010000062.1 GCA_937866945.1 uncultured Tolumonas sp. | reverse complement strand
GCCATTCCCCGTTGCTGTTTCATTCACTGGCCCCACTGCTGGTAGTGGGAGAGCCTGTTAACAGGAATAGGCGCCGGATGGAGCCATAATCATCAAGGGTCAGGGTAATTTCCACTGCCGCCGGTAATACGGCAGGCGTATTCCACTGGGTCAGCCATTCCCCGTTTTTATAGAAACGCAGTGAAAATGCAGACACATGGCTCAGTAACGGTGTGGCGACGGGTTCGGTTCCGGTGACCGCATCCGGATACAGGTACGTGAGTCGTTCCAGTTGCTGCTGGCGTAAACGGTAGCCCACTTTTTGTAATTCGGAACGGCGCAATTCACCACCGGGATTAAACCAGCCGGCACGTACCATCATCACTGATCCGTCTTCACTTTCCAGTTGAAAACGCTCTGCTTGAAATAATGTAGTACTGGCTTCGCCATTGAGCCGGGTCGGACGCGGCATCACTTGTGTAAAATCTCGCGCCAGAGTGGCAAATGCGCGTTGTAACTCAGATAACCGGGTAATTTTGGCGCGTGAAACTTCATCGTTGCGCATCACTCCTTGCAACACAGCATAGGCACTGAGACTTAGCATGGCAAAAATGACCAGTGCCAGTAACACCTCAAGTAAGGTAAAGCCGGTTGCGCGAGAGTGGGGGGACGTCGGTGTGGTGTGCACGGTCAGTACTTCGATACATAACTGCGCAGGGTCGCGCGGGGATCGGTTGCTTTCTCGGCATCGCGGACTTCGACATCAATCGCGCGAAATTGCGGATCGGCGGTTTCGATACCGTGCCAGCGCCAGTAATAGGTGCGTCCGGCCATCTGTTCCTGACCATTAGTCCAGGCCAGATTAGGCCATTGTTCGACCAGGTGCACAGTAACCAGCTGGTTATCTGCCACCCAACCAGCAAAGGTTTTATCTTCCAGCGTTGCCAGTGCTACGACCTGCTCGGTGACAGTTTTCATCAACGTAATGCCGGCGATTGCAAAAATTGCCATCGCCACCATCACTTCCAGCAAAGTCATACCTCGGCAACTCAAGAGTGTCCTCCGGCAAGCGGGTCAGTTTGGGTTGTCAGCACGTCGATTTGGCCATTTTCCAACCCGTTGATTTGACGGAACTGGGGACTATCGCTGCCTTGTTCCTGCAGTGTCAGTGAGAACGGCGTGATTTCGCCACTAGGCAGCAGCAGAATTTGCGGTGTCTTGGCGGCGAGCTGATTTTCAGTATCAAACCACTGTGGTTCTGAGCGTCCCAGACGGTTTTCTTCATCTTGTAATTGCAGGCCGTCTAACGTCAGCGCCAACGAGATCTGTTCATCAAATTCACCTGCGGTGCGCAGTTTCTCACTCTGATAGGGCTGCCATGACTGGTGATCCCAATCAAGCAGGGTATCAAGCGCTTTGCTGGTGGTTTGCGTAACGTTATCTTCATTGGCCGGGGCATTTTCCTGGCGGATCATAAACTGATAACCATGCTCAGAAATATGCAGCCCAATCGTGCGTCCTTGCTGGGTGGCTTGTTCACTCATGACTTGAATGGTGGCCGCCAATTGCTGACTTTCTTCTGATAGATCGCTGCCAAGTTTTGGACTGGGGCCACCGGGGATCGATAGCACCACAATACCGGCCGCACAGCCGATGATCACTATCACCAGCATAATTTCAATCAGCGTGAAACCACGCATGGTTCTTTGCATCACTGTTGATTGTCTCGCTTGTCCAGATTCCAGTTACCGATGTCATCATCTGTCCCTGCCTGACCATCCGCGCCCATCGAGAAGACGTCGATGTTGCCATGTTCACCGGGACTGAGCAGTTGATATTCGCTCTGCCACGGATCAGATGGCAGACGTTTGATGTAGCCACCTTCTTTGTAGTTTCGTGGGGCCGGTTCGCTGTCTGGTTTGATGACTAAGGCGTTCAGGCCTTGATCGGTCGTTGGATAACGGCTGTTATCCAGTTTGTACATGTCGAGGGCATTTTCCAGCGCCACGATGTCACTGACGGCTTTCTGACGATCCGCTTGATCTTTATTACCCATCAAATTAGGGACGACCAGACTGGCCAGAATGCCTAAGATCACGATCACGACCATGATTTCCAGTAGCGTGAAACCGCGTTGTTGTCTGCGTTGCATAACTAACTCCCTAATTAATCAAAAACAATAATCAAAACAAAAATTAACGCCCAATCATGTTATTCAGTTGTAGTATTGGCTGCAAAATGGCCAGAACAATAAACAGTACAATCACCGCCATGCTGACCACCAGTGCCGGTTCAAAAATACTCAGTGCAATATTCACCTGACTTTCGAATTCACGATCCTGATTATCAGCGGCGCGTTCCAGCATATTATCTAATTCACCACTGCGTTCGCCCGACGCGATCATGTGTAGCATCATCGGCGGAAAGAGTTTGGTTTGTTCCAGCGACGCCCGCAGACTTGCCCCTTCCCGAACCCGCGCTGCCGCCTCCGCTACCCGGATCTTTGCCTCATCATTACTCAGCACTTCGCCGCTGATGCGCATGCCATCTAACAGTGGTACGGCGCTGGAGTTGAGAATGCTTAATGTCCGGGCAAAACGGGCGGTATTCAGCCCACGGCTCACCCGGCCAATGACCGGTAAACGCAGTAGCATGGCATGATAATGTTGGCGATTCAGTGGTTTTTTGACCCAGCTGCCCCAGCAGATCAATCCGATAGCGGTAAGCAGTAAAAACCACAGCCCGTAATCCCGCACCAGATCGCTGGCAGCCATCAGAAAGCGTGTACTGAAGGGCAGTTGTTGTTTCATATGAATAAACTGCTCGACGACTTTGGGTACAACGGTAGCCAGCAGGATCGCAATAACACTGATTGCGACCAGTGTCAGAATGATGGGGTAGATCATCGCTTGTAGCAATTTACTTTTCATCTGTTGCCGCTGCTCGGTGTAATCGGCCAGACGATCTAATACGGTATCCAGATGACCGGATTTCTCTCCGGCGGCGACCATCGCGCGATATAGCTGATCAAAGATCGACGGAAAGGCTGATAGACCATCAGCCAAAGAATGGCCTTCCAGCACCTTGGTGCGTACTGCCGCGATCAGGGTACTGAGTTTGGCTTTTTCTGTCTGCTGCGCAACGGCTTTCAGTGCCTCTTCGATCGGTAACGCCGCAGCCACCAGCGTTGCCAGTTGTCGGGTCAGTAACGCCAGTTCACTGGTGCTGATCCGAGGTTGCAGCCAGCTTCGGCTTTGTGTTTGCTGACGAACCTGTTCGACGGCTTCGGTTAGTGCCAGCGGTGTTAATCCCTGGTCACGTAATGCTTGTCGGGCTTGTCGGGCTGAGTCTGCCTCGATCATGCCTTCTTTACGCCGGCCTTTAGCGTCCAGCGCTTGATATGCGAACGCAGACATATTAGTCCTCCCGCGTCACACGTAAGACTTCTTCCAGCGTGGTCTCGCCGTTCAGCACTTTTTGTAAACCATCCGCCCGGATACTTGGCGTGTTACTGCGGATCAAGCGTTCAATTTCAAGTTCACCTTTGCCAGCATGGATCGCTTCGCGCACGTTTTCATCGACGATCAGTAATTCATGAATCCCGGTACGCCCCTTATAACCGGTAAAGTTACAGGCATCGCATCCTTTAGCGGCAAACAGATGGCGTGTACCAACAGGTACTTCATAGCGTACACGCTCTTCTTCGCTCAGCATTTGTGGTTGCTTACACGCCGGACACAGTGTGCGCACTAATCGTTGTGCCAGCACGGCCAGCAGGGAGGTGGATAACAGAAATGGTTCAATGCCCATGTCGCGCAGACGCGTAATGGAACCAATCGCGGTGTTGGTGTGCAGCGTCGATAATACCAGATGACCGGTCAATGATGCTTGCACGGCAATCTGTGCTGTTTCCAGATCGCGGATTTCACCGACCATCACGACATCAGGATCTTGACGTAAAATGGCGCGTAAACCACGCGCAAATGTCATATCCACTTTGGGATTAACCTGAGTTTGCCCGACTCCTTCCAAATCATATTCGATAGGGTCTTCTACAGTCAGTATGTTGCGATCTTTGGTATTAATTTCTGACAGCGCCGCATACAGTGTGGTCGATTTACCAGAACCGGTTGGGCCGGTAACCAGAATGATGCCATGTGGTTTGCGGATCAAATCGGCGATATATGCCCGGTTCGCATCGGTCATACCGAGCTGCTTCAGCTCCAGCCGCACATTGTTTTTATCCAGTAAACGCAATACCACGCGCTCACCATAGCTGGATGGCATGGTCGACACACGCACATCGACTGCGCGACCACCAATGCGTAGGCCGATGCGGCCATCTTGTGGCAAACGCTTCTCGGCGATATCCAGTTTCGCCATAACCTTGATACGAGAGACCAGCAGTGAGGCCAGTTTGCGTTGTGGGCGCAGAATTTCACGCAACACACCATCAATACGGAAACGGATAGTCAGATGCTTTTCAAAGGTCTCGATATGAATATCGGATACTTCCAGTTTAATAGCTTCGCTCAGCATGGCATTGATCAGCCGGATGATCGGTGCATCGTCATCGGCATCGAGCAGATCTTCACTGTTGGGTAACTCTTCGGCCAAGGTGAAAAAATCGGCTTCATTACCAATATCTTCCATCATCTGGCGCGCTTCGGAAGAGTCACGCTGATAATCGTCGGTCAGTTGTTGCTCAAAGGTATCGTTGTCTAGCCAGCGTAACTGAAAAGGCTGCCGCAGTAGGCGGCGTACTTCTTGTAATGTTTGCGGGCTGACATTAGCCCGACAAAATAGCACCGGTTCCGCATGTTGCCATTGCAGTAATACACCATGATCACGGGCAAATGCGAAGCTCAGACGCTCATTTTGCGCCGGAGTTGCCGGTGTTTCCGACATAGTGGCATTGGTCGCCATTACTGCACACCCTCAGCCTGACGTTGTTGTTCCAGTAATGCTTTCATCTTTGGTGATAAGGTTGTTTCAGTGCCATAAGCCGGCAACACCGGGCGATCAACCGAAGGGGATAAGCTATCGTTTTCTTGTTCCTGAGATAATTGCTCTGCCCGGAACAGATTATATTTGCTGCTGGAAACACCAGTGTAAGTGACCGGATCGCGTAATATCGTCGGGTGGATGAACACCATCAGATTTTGTTTGGTTTTTGAGGTGCTGTTATAGCGGAACAGATAACCGAGCACCGGAATATCACCGAGTAGTGGCACTTTATAGGTCGATTCGGCCGTATTGTTACTGAGCAATCCGCCTAACACCACGGTTTCACCGCTCTTCACCAACACCGCATTTTTCACTGTGCGGGTGTTAAAGGTGTCGCCCAAATCGGAATTGCTGGAAGAGGAAGTAGAAGTTGAAGCGGCAACACTGGAGACCTCTTGTTCAATTTCCATTAATACCGAATCGCCCTCATTAATTTGCGGGGTGACTTTGAGTTTGGTGCCGACGGTTTTCCGTTCTACGGTATTAAACACACTACCGGTGGTGCTGGATTGGCTGCCGGTCACGACAGGCACTTCCTGCCCAACGTTAAATGCCGCCTCTTTGTTATCCAGCGTGACAATGCTCGGGGTTGCCAGAATATTGCTCTTGGTATTGCTGGACAGCGCAGTCACTAAGCCGGCCCAGTTGCCGGAATAGAAACCAGCCGCTAAACCATTGAAGTTGCTGAGTGCTTTTGTGGTGTTACTGGAAAGTGTGCCGTCATTGTTATATTCGATTGCGGCATTGGCAACCGTGGTAGTAGGTAAACCGGTAGCGGTGAATTGTGTGCCACCGCCATTGGTGTTGGCCCACTGCACGCCCAGATTGAACGCATCGCCATCCTGCACTTCGACGATAATTGCTTCGACCAACACCTGCGCGCGACGGATATCCAGACGCGCAATCACACGCTCCAGTTCCTGCATCACATCCGGTTGTGCGGTGATCACCAGCGCATTGGTTTGTTCATCTGCCACGATGCTGAGATCTTTACCGTTGAAGCCGCTCGCACCGGATGTGGAACCAGTAGATGAGCCGGCAGTACTATTCATGCCGCCGGTAGTTTGATTGCCTTGCTTATCGGCTTGGATCGTTTTACTGACACCTGAGAGTACCTCTACCAGATTTTTGGCTTTGGCATATTTCAGATAAAAAACACGAGTGTTGCCCTGACTTTGTTGTTCCCGATCTAACTGGCGTATCATGTTGATCAGTCGTTGACGCGACTGGTTCTCACCACTGATGACAACTGCATTGGTGCGTTCATCGGCCACCAGTTTCGGCGTTAATACATTAGACAGTGTATTTTTATCACTTTTCGTTAAGGCGGTGATCAAGCGAACCATTTCGCTGGCAGAGGCGTATTTCAATTTAATGATATCAACATTTTCATCGCCGACTTTATCGACCCGATGAACAATTTCCACCAGACGATTAACCACGGCAGCCCGACCGGTGATCAGTAAGACATTCGACGGTTCGTAATGCACCACGTTACCGCCACCGGCATTGTCGTTCAGCTGGCGCAATAACGGTGCCAGTTCGCGCACTGAGACATTACGCACTGGCACGACGCGGGTCACCATCTCATCACCACTGCCTGGGCTGGCATCATCGGTAACGGGGATCGAGGATGTTTTTGCGTTCTGCGCTTTAACGACTTTCAGAATGCCATTCGGCATCGGCACGACGGCAAAACCATAGACATCAAGCACACTTAAGAAAAACTGATAATACTGTTCTTCGTTCAGCAGGTCATAACTGCGGACATTGATCGTGCCACGCACACTGGGATCGACAATGATAGTCTTATTCAGGTTTTTTCCGACCGTATTGATAAATTCCTGAATATCAGTGCCTTTGAAGCTGGCGGAGTATTCAGCAGCCAATACCGGCTGCACATTAAGCTGTGTGAGCAGGCAACTGATGATCAGACTGCGTTTGAAAAATTGTTTCATCTTGGGCTTATCACTCCGCGTGCTTATGGTTGTGCCAGATTGACATAAATATCTTGCGTTTCGCCATTGCGCTCGACCGAGATATTCATTTCCGTCTGATGAGCGAGTTGCTGCATTGCCTGCATGGCTTCGCTGTTGTTGCGCAGATCTAAACCATTAATACTGATGGCCAGATCATTTGCCTGCAAGCCTACTTGAGTAAATAACTCAGGGTTCTTTCCGGGGTTCAGACGATATCCCTTTAATTGATTATTTTCTCTGACGGGGGCGATAGTCAGATAATCCATTAATTGTCCCGGATT
>CALMKU010000061.1 GCA_937866945.1 uncultured Tolumonas sp. | reverse complement strand
GTCTGAAAACTTCTGAAATTGCTGCGATAACTATCACATTTTTGGCGACAAAGCTCGCCCAATGTGTATAATCGCCACCCATTTCTTTGTTCGGGCCAGCAGCGTCTCCCTCGCTAAGTGCCCATCCTTGTAGAGTAGTGAAAAATAAATATGACTGATACCGAAAAATTGCCGAGCTTTAGCGAGCTGGGGTTAGCTGCGCCTATTCTGAAAGCCATAACCGCTGTGGGTTATGAAGATCCATCACCGATCCAAGCTGCTTCTATTCCTCCATTGTTGGAAGGCCGTGATCTGTTGGGTCAGGCGCAAACTGGTACAGGTAAAACCGGTGCGTTCGCACTGCCAATCCTGTCGCGTCTGAACTTAACTCAGATGGATACTCAGGTGCTGATCCTGGCGCCAACGCGTGAACTGGCTATTCAGGTTGCTGAAGCTTGCCAGAGTTACGCGCAATTTATCCCTGATTTCCATGTACTGCCTATCTATGGTGGTTCATCTTACGATTCACAACTGCGCGCACTGCGCCGTGGTGCCCAAGTTGTTGTGGGTACCCCTGGCCGTGTTATGGACATGATGCGTCGCGGTAAACTGGATCTGTCTGCATTGAAAACTTTGGTGCTGGACGAAGCCGACGAAATGTTGCGCATGGGCTTTATCGATGACGTGGAATGGGTTATCGAGCAATGTCCATTGGATCGCCAGATTGCTCTGTTCTCTGCCACTATGCCAGAACAGATCCGCCGTATTGCACATCGCCATCTGAAAACCCCGGTGGAAATCAAGATCGCATCTAAAACCAGCACTGCGGCGAACATTCGTCAACGTTACTGGTTAGTTTCTGGCTTGCATAAGCTGGACGCGATGACCCGTATGCTGGAAGTTGAACAATATGATGGCTTGTTGGTATTCGTGCGTACTAAAACTGCTGCAGAAGAGCTGACCAGTAAACTGTCTGCTCGCGGTCACTCTTGTGAAGCGCTGCACGGTGATATTCCGCAGAAACTGCGTGAACGCACTGTAGAAAAACTGAAAGCAGGCCAGATTGATATTCTGATCGCAACTGACGTTGCGGCTCGTGGTCTGGACGTAGAACGTATCACCCACGTTGTGAACTACGATATTCCTTACGATACAGAGTCTTATGTACACCGTATCGGTCGTACTGGCCGTGCTGGTCGTACTGGTGATGCAATCCTGTTTGTTGCGCCACGTGAACGTCGTATGCTGCGCATGATCGAACAGGCTACCCGTCAGCCAATCGAGCCGATGCAGATGCCAACAGCAAAAGATATCAACAAACATCGTTTGGAACGCTTTAAACAGCAGATCCGCGAAACTCTGGAATCCGAACAGGATTTACAGCCGTTCCAGCAGATCATTAATGAGTTCCTGGAAGATGAAAGCACTGATCCATTAGATTTGTGTGCGGCACTGGCGAAAATGGTACAGGGTGATGAGCCGCTGTTCATGAACGAAAAAGAGCCAGAACCATTCCAACGTATGGATGAACGTAATGATCGTGGTGGTGACCGTTTCGAACGCGGTGGCCGTAACGATCGTGGCGGTGAGCGTTTCGAACGTGGTGCTGATCGCCCAGAGCGCAGTGAACGTCGTTCACGTGCACCGGAAGGCCCAACTTCCCGTTACAAACTGCATGTTGGTCATGAACATGGCGTGAAACCAGGTCAGATCGTGGGCGCTATCGCTAACGAAGCTGGTATCGACAGCAAGTTCATCGGTCATATCGAAATCTATAACGATTTCACCACTGTTGACCTGCCAGAAGGTATGCCAGCAGAAGTAATGAACACTCTGAAGAAAGCACGCGTTTGTCAGCGTCCGCTGGATATCGAATTGTTCACCGGTGAAGTTCCGGAATCTGCTCGTCGTGCACGTCCATCATTTGGTGATCGTCGTCCACCTCGCGCTGACGGCGCTCGTAACGAAGGTCGTGGTGATCGCCCATTCAGCAGCCCACGTCGTTCATCGGGTGACCGTAACGATCGTCCGCCACGTGATGGTGGCGCTGGT
>CALMKU010000060.1 GCA_937866945.1 uncultured Tolumonas sp. | reverse complement strand
CAAATTCAATGCAGTTGGTAATGATAAAGCGTTGTTTGGAATTATGTTCGGTTCGTTTTTATCGTTCTGATAGAAAAATATTGCAGATACCGATGCCTAATGAGAGAAAAATCACATTTTATGTGCGACTTAACGGAACTTTTTACAATGTCAGAACTCTAACTTAATGCCACTGCAATTAAACATTGAGTCTTGGCCCAGTCAACGTAAAGTTGACTGGGTTTTTTTATTCCCGAATTTCATCCAGAATAGACTTATTAAACGTTTTACAGCCACAAGTGGTGCTATTTTGACGACTAAACCGCAAAAAACCTTTTTGTTTCATGATTACGAAACTTTTGGTATTGATCCAGCCCGTGATAGGCCATCTCAGTTTGCCGGAATTCGAACCGATGCTGATTTTAACATTTGTGGCGAACCCGTTGTTCTTTATTGCCAGATGGCACCAGATTATTTGCCAGCGCCAGAAGCTTGTCTGATAACCGGCATTACGCCTCAGATCGCCAATCAAAATGGCGTCTGTGAAGCTGATTTTTTCCGCACGATACACGAGCAATTTGCACAGCCGGGAACCTGCATTCTGGGTTACAACAATATCCGCTTTGATGATGAGTTTACTCGTTACGGTTTTTACCGCAATTTTTTCGACCCGTATGCTTATAGCTGGCAACAAGGTAACTCACGTTGGGATCTGTTAGATGTGGCGCGTGCGTTTTATGCTCTGCGCCCTGAAGGAATTAATTGGGTTCATGATGATGAAGGTAAACCGTCATTTCGTCTGGAAAAACTTTCTGTTGCTAATGGCATAAAACATGAAAATGCACATGATGCAATGTCTGATGTGTACGCCACTATTGGTTTAGCCAAATGTCTAAAACAAGCCCAACCGCGCTTATTTGATTACTTGTTAGAACACCGCAGTAAAAACAAGCTAAAAAATCTGATCGATATCATTAATATTAAACCGCTGGTGCATGTCTCAGGTATGTTTTCCGCATGGCAAGGCTGTGCCAGTTGGATTGCCCCGTTAGCTTGGCATCCAACCAATAATAATGCCGTAATTGTCGTGGATTTACACAAAGACATATCGCCCCTACTCAAGTTAGATGTAGCAGCTTTACGTGATCGCCTTTATACCCGACGTAATGAATTGGCCGGAGAATCGCCCGTCCCCGTCAAATTGATACATATAAATAAGTGTCCAATTCTGGCACCAGCCGCCAGTTTGAGCGAGGAACGTTCGCAGCAATTAGGTATCAATCGTGATCGTTGTATGCAGAACCTGCAATTGATCCGAGAAAATCCTGAGATTAGAGAAAAACTAGTCGCCCTGTTTAATGATGAATTTGTTCCTCCTGAGAATCAGGATCCTGAACATATGCTGTATCAAGGCTTTTTCTCTGAAGCGGATCGGGCAACCATTGATTTGATCCAGCAAGCGACGGCAGAACAATTAACGCCTGACCGTTATCAATTTCATGATCCTCGCCTGCATACATTATTGTTTCGCTACCGGGCCAGGAATTATCCCCACACGCTGTCACCACGCGAACAAGAGCAATGGCAGCAATTTTGTGTTGATGCATTAAATCGACAAGCAGAAGCTTATTTATTGCGGTTGGAACAGTTGCTGGAAGGAAAAATTCAAGGTTCACGCGAATGGAACATCATTAAATCGCTGGCGTTGTATTTGCAGGGCAAATGACAGGCAAAAAAAAGGTCAACCACAATGTAGTTGACCGAACTTCAGCTTTTGCTGAAGAGAGCACGGGATAAAACTG
>CALMKU010000059.1 GCA_937866945.1 uncultured Tolumonas sp. | reverse complement strand
GTAGGCGGAGAAGCACTGGCACTACCGACCAGAATATCATTGCCCGTTACCGTTTTACTGGTATAGGGAGAACTACTGCATACACCGCGATAATATTCATCCAGACCACAAGTTTGTGATGATGCGCCTATTGATACCGCATCGCCTGACCAGATAGAAAGTGGCACTCCCGCACCACCACCATTCGGGTTCGCACCGACAGAAAAGTTCCCCCCAGCTGCCATGCCTGCAGCCACGACTAGCGGTGCCCCAGGAGCCCCTGCGATTACATGATCAACAATGGCCTGCTGGCGGAGCATCACATTACTTTCTGACTCAGCACTACCTACTGCACCACCTGACGAGCCCTGTGATGTCAACTGTATTACTCTGACTGTATCACTACCCGATGGGATCGTAATCGAATCAGTAATATCTACCTCATAAAAAGGCGCAGCAGCTGAACTGGATAATGTCATTCGCCAGTCATTATCTTGCCCCAGTTTAACCAGTGCAGCTTCGAGACCAGCTTCTGCCGCTGACATGGCCTCTCGATAACGGATCTGATTGATAGAAGCCTGTTGTTCTGTCACCAACATTCTGGCTGTCATAAGACCAATCGCAGTAACTATGAACAAAATAACCATCGTTATCACCAGTGTGACATAACCACCTTCTTTAGAATTGATCATTGCGTAACCTCACTTCTCGCTCGAGAGTGACACTGAGACCTGCATTCCTGACACTTTGGCCAACGATATCAATCACAATACTGCGCTGTCTTGAAGTAGATGATGCACCACTGGCAGGTAACAAGGTAAATGTCAGCGAATTAATATTGAGCGTGCCATCATTGCCGGCTAAATCGGTCCAACCAGAATCCTGACACGGTTTATCGCCGCTCGCAGGTAAGCTGGCCCAGCTTCGGCTCTGAACCGCCGCATTGTTCACCGGTAACCGACGATACCCGATAATTTCATCAGTGCCGGAAATCACCCCATTACCGTTGGCGTCATAATGCAGTAATATGCAGTTATACACATTCGGTGGGCTTACCCCACCAGAACAACTGGAAGCCGTTGCTTGCTGCACACCCGCAGTATTCAAGCACTGCACATCGCGTAATGTCGATACACCACCGGAAGTAATAAACGCAGAAAACATGGCGCTTTTATCAATTGTTGTAATGGCTCCGGAGGCATTGACTTGATTGCCATTAGCATCTCTTGCTAAGTTCCAGACAGCATCTTCATCATAACCAGCCCGTTGAATATCACGGGCAATAATATCAACTGTCGCTTGCAACTCCTGATTAAGCTTAGCAAGTTGTACTGTTGTCGAATTAGCTCGGATAATACTGACAAAGAGTGATGCAACAATTGCTGCTACCATGAGACCTATCGTCATGGCAATCATCAGTTCAACCAAAGAAAAACCACGGATCTTCAATTGCATGATTGCACCCCCGAATAAGTGCTACCAGAAGGCGCACAAATTGTGGCTCGCCCTAGCGCGGATGTATGCACCCGCAAGGTTTTACTTGTACCATATCTAAGATCAACATCACCTTCGTTCGTAATGCCCCGGCGTGAGTTAAAATTTAATTTACCTGATGCATAGGAAATATTATCGAGAATAACCCCTTGAAACCGAGAGCTATCAGCTCCTCGAGTTATACCATCATTCTGAATATCACAGGTATCAGAGCATGAATTAACACAGTTAGCCGTGTTATCTGAAATTCGGTAGCACCACTGGCCATCACTAGACACAAAAAGAATAAACATATCATTGCTGCGACGTTTAATGGTTTCGCTGCGGGCTAATTGAATATCGCCATACAGTGTTTGTGCTGCGCCAAGCAGAGTCTGATCTTCTTTAAACTGAATATAGCTTGGCACTCCAATGCCTAGCAGAATCACCATCACAAAAATGGTAACCATCAGCTCTAACAGGGTAAAACCGGAAATTTGTGATCTCACGGCACTCTCCTTGGCGTAACAGACCTTTTTCAACCAAAATGAAATAAGGATGTTTTCTTAAGTTTAATCTGTACGCAGAAAGAGGTAGATGAATTATGGAAAATAATTCAAAAGGGTTCACATTGATGGAACTGATGGTAACCGTTGCTATCATAGCCATACTCGCGGCGATTGCTTATCCAAGCTATAGCAACTATGTGCGACACTCACGACGTTCAGAAGCCATCGAAGCGCTATTATCAGCGCAAATGCGGCAAGAAGAATATCGGCTCATCAATCGGGTTTATGCAAACACTGCTCAGTTGGGACTAACTAATGGCGATTATTATGATTTTGCATCATCAGCAGCGGTCAGTGCCGGTGTCGCCAGTTATACCGTAACCGCAACAGCAAAAGGAAGTCAGGTTGGAGATTCCGAAAATGGTGTTGCATGTAACCTGACTATCACTAATCAAAATACAAAAGGGCCAAACGATGCTTGTTGGCAATAACCTGACTTTCAGGTGTATGCAAAAATGTCATGCACCTGCTCAATCAAAAATCAGAGCTAATACCTTCATCACCACCAACCCAAATACACCCGCCAGCACATCATCAACCATGATGCCTAAACCGCCTTTAACGTAGCGGTCTAACCAGCGGATCGGCCATGGTTTGATGATGTCAAATACACGAAAGATCAGGAAACCAGCCAGTAACCAAAGTAAGCCTTTGGGGGCTGCAATCATGGTGATCCAAAAACCGACAAACTCATCCCATACAATAGAGCCATGATCATCTTGCCCAATCGCTTTGGTAGCTGACTGGCAGATCCAGATGCCAGCAACTGCAGCCACAACGGTGACAGCGATATATACAGATAATGGCAGATACATCATCAGCAAATAGAATGGGATCGCAGCGAGCGTACCGAAGGTGCCGGGGGCAAACGGTGATAAACCCGAGCCAAAACCAGTGGCCAGCCAATGCAGCGGATTGCGCCAATTCAGACGCTCCAGTGCATCGCGGCTCTTATGATGTTTTTCCAGTTTCGCCATGGTGAAAATGCTCCCAACCATTGATATGTAATTCAACCGAGTTGTCGTGATGATACCAGAATATCTCCGGTGTACCGGTGATGATGGTGCCAATCCGAGTTAACGGCAGATCCAGTGTTTCCGCTAAATTATGGATATCATTTTCATGTATGGCTGGTACCGTAAAACACAACTCATAATCATCTCCCCCGCCCAAGGCCAGCTGCAATGCTTGTTCAGGGGTTACACTTTGACTAACTGCGGGATCAACAGGCAGATCAGTTAATTCGATTTTTGCCGCTACATTCGATGCGTGCAGGATATGCATCAAATCACCAGCAAGGCCATCCGACAGATCGAGTGCACTACTGGCTATATCACGCAAGGCCAGCCCAAGCTCACAACGTGGTTGCGGATATTCCATTCTCTGCTGGCACTGTCGCAAAACATCTGCATCCATAGACAAATGATGCAGGCGCTGTTGTACTGCTAATGCGGCAGCACCTAAACGTCCACTGACATAGATGCCATCTCCCACCTGGGCACATGAACGCCGTAATGCTTGGGCTGCTGGCACCGTACCCTTAATGGATACCGTAATGGAAAGTGGCCCGCGGGTGGTATCACCGCCAATGAGTGCCACATGATGTTGCGCCGCCAAGGCATGAAAACCTTGCGCAAAACCGGCTAACCAATGTTCATCCGCATTTGGGAGTGTGAGCGCCAGTGAAACCCAACGCGGTTGTGCACCCATTGCGGCAAGATCGGAAAGGTTAACCGCCAGCGCTTTATGCCCTAATGCGAGCGGATCAACATCAGCAAAAAAATGCACTCCACTGACCAGCGTATCAGTGCTGACAGCCAGACATTCACCAGCCGGCACATTAAGCAACGCACAGTCATCACCAATGCCTAATTCCACATCGGCACGAGCCGTGGCCTGAGCAGCAAAATAATGTTGGATCAGTTCAAATTCACCCACGAAATGGTTCCCTTCCGGCTAACAAAAATCCCCGTTCCTTCTGTAGAAAAAACGGGGATTTTTTATCGCATAAAATGGTCACGGCAAACAGTGATTACTGACGCAGGCCCATCTGTTTAACGACTTTATCTAATACGCCATTCACAAATTTATGGCTATCATCTGTTGCGAAAGATTTTGCCAACTCAATCGCTTCGTTGATCACGACTTTGTATGGTACATCTTTGCAATAGGTCAGCTCATAACAAGCAAGACGCAATACACCTTTATCAATCTGATCCAGATCGTCGAGTTTACGCGACAGGAATGGTGAAAAAGTAGCATCCAGATTAGTGACATTAGTAGCAACGCCAGTCAACAACAGCTCAAAATAAGGCATATCAACACCTTTCGTTGGCTGTTCTAATTTGAACTGTTCAACGATATCGGCCACGTTGTCTTTAGCCAGTTGCCACTGATAAATTGCTTGCAGGGCAAGATGGCGCGCCTTACGGCGTTCAGCAGGTTTCAATCTATTTCTCCTATCATGCGCCCAAAGCGTTCATGACATTAATCATTTCTAAAGTACTCAGAGCAGCTTCAACACCTTTATTGCCAGCTTTTGTGCCAGCGCGCTCAATGGCTTGCTCGATGTTTTCTGTGGTCAACACACCAAACGCCACCGGAATTTCTGATTCCAGTGAAACTTGCGCCAGACCTTTGGCACATTCGCCAGAAACATATTCAAAGTGAGCAGTACCACCGCGGATCACACAACCCAGCGCAACAATCCCATCGAATTGTTTGCTTTTAGCCAGACGTTTCGCCGCCAGTGGCAGTTCAACTGCACCTGGTACTTTAACTAAAGTGATGTTTTCGTCAGCGATTTGGCCCTGACGCTTCAGCGTATCCAGTGCGCCCTCTACCAGACGGTCGTTAATGAAACTGTTAAAGCGAGACACTACGATCGCTACTTTGGCTTGTGGAGCCGGGATAACGCCTTCAATCACTTTCATGGGTAATCCTATAATTTGTTATGTCAAATACACAAAACTTGTCAATTCTAGCACATTTGGCGCATGACCAAAACATGCACGGTGATACCAATTATTCGCTGATATATTCCACGACTTCCAAACCGAAGCCGGACAGCACGTAACGCTTTGGTGAACTCAACAGACGCATCTGTTTAACGCCCATTGCTTTCAGGATCTGCGAACCAACGCCAACCCGACGGGAAGCCGATTTTGGCTTACAAATCTCGGTAGACTGACCCGCATCGACTGCGGCGTAATGATCAATTCGGGCCAACAGATCTTGCTGACTATTTTCATGACCAATGATCACCAGAATACCACCTTCTTCATTAATGCGGCTCATCGCTTTATCAAGCGGCCAGCTACGCAGATCACCGCGTTGGCTGTTGAGTACATCATTGAGGTAATCATGTAAATGCACACGCACTAATACCGGTTTAGTCGGATCTTGCTGCGGTTTGCTCAGCGCAAAATGGACCTGATTGTCGATGGTGTCACGGAAGGTCGTCAGTTCAAAATCGCCATATTCAGTTGGCATGTGACACTGAGATATTTTCTGGATCGTGGTTTCATGCTGATTACGGTATTCGATGAGATCGGCAATCGTACCCAATTTAATACCATGTTCTGCTGCGAAGATTTCCAAGTCTGGTCGGCGCGCCATGGTGCCGTCTTCATTCAGGATCTCCACGATCACCGCAGCCGGCTCCAGACCCGCCAGACGAGCCAGATCACAACCGGCTTCAGTGTGGCCGTTACGGGTCAGCACACCGCCATCTTGCGCCATCAAAGGAAAGATATGGCCCGGCTGCACTACATCACTGGGTTTGGCATCAGGGGCTACTGCAGCTTGCACAGTGCGCGCACGATCGGCAGCCGAAATACCGGTGGTTACACCTTCCGCCGCCTCGATAGAGACAGTGAAGTTAGTTGAGAATTGCGCCTCGTTTTTATCCACCATCAATGGCAGATTGAGTTGTTTACAGCGTGCTTTAGACAAAGTCAGACAGATCAACCCCCGACCGTATTTTGCCATGAAATTGATATCTTCCGGGCGCACCATTGAGGCCGCCATCAGAATATCGCCTTCATTTTCACGATCTTCGTCATCCATCAGAATGACCATTTTGCCCTGACGAAAATCTTCAATAATTTCTTCTATTTTACTGATAGCCATGACTTATCCTTCATCTGTTTGCACAGAAAATCTGTCTATTAGCGCAGAAACCCGTTTCTGGCCAACATTTCCATCGTGATATTGCTTTGGGATGATTGCGCTGCTTTATCGCCGAGCAACAACCGTTCCAGATAACGAGCAATCACGTCCACTTCTAAATTAACTTTCACGCCAGTCTGCCAATCGAGTACCGTCGTTTCTGCGCTGGTGTGCGGCACGATGGTCAGTTTAAATCGAGCACCATCGACTGCGTTGACCGTTAGACTGATGCCGTCCACGGTGATCGAACCTTTTTCGGCAATGTATTTAGCCAGCTCATCCGGCGCTTTGATCCAATACTCTTTGGCACGCCCCAGCTGATGCACTGAAACGATTTCACCCACACCATCGACATGGCCAGAAACCAAATGCCCACCTAATCGAGTATCAGGTGTTAACGCGCGCTCCAGATTTACTTTTTGTCCGGCTTGATAGTGTGCAAAGCTACTACGTTGTAAGGTTTCTAACGACAAATCAGCGACATAACCATCACCGGTGAGTTGCACGACCGTCAGACATACACCATTGGTAGCAATAGAATCACCCAGCTTCACATCGGAAAGATCCAGCTTGCCACTTTTCACCCGAACAGAAACATCTTCACCTTTCGGTTGTAATGCTGCCAGCGTACCGACAGCTTCAATAATTCCGGTAAACATTGTTATTCCTTATGCAGGCGCAAGACCAAACGCAGATCTTCGCCGACTTTACGTACATCTTGCCAATGCCAGTCAGCTACTTCCGACATATGTTGAAATTCGGGCAAATTCACTAAACCGCGGGCAGGATTTCCCATCAATTTAGGGGCCAGATAAACAATTAATTCATCAACCAAACCAGCATTCAGCAAGGCGCCTGCGAGTGTCGCGCCCGCTTCAACCCAAATATCATTAATATTGCGCTGTGCCAGTGTTTGCAGTAAATGAGATAAATCTAATTTTTCGTTTTCAGCTAACGGCGTGATCACTTGCTGAACCGACTCCGGCCATTGGCCTTGCGCCTGCTGACGGGCAAGCCAAACGTCACCGGCAATGGTAAACAGTTTGGCTTCAGGAGTAATGCGTTGCTGTGAATCGATCACCACACGAATGGGCTGGCGTATCTGTTCTTCAGCATAATGTGTTTGAATTGAGGGTGGTAATTGAGCCCAACGCACATTCAGCGACGGATCATCAACCAAAACGGTATCCGCACCGGTCAGGATCGCACTACTTTGCGCTCGCCAACGTTGCACATCAGCTCGCGCAGCAGGTGATGTGATCCACTGACTCTGCCCATTCGCCAGTGCCGTGCGACCATCAAGGCTTGCTGCCATTTTAAGGCGCACATACGGCAAACCATGCCGCATGCGTTTAATGAAACCGAGGTTTAAGGCTTCCGCCTGCGCTTGCAATAAACCAGCCTGTACCTCTATTCCCGCACCGGCTAAACGACGCATGCCGCGACCAGACACTTGCGGATTCGGATCTTCCATCGCCGCAACAACACGAGCGACACCTGCATTCACTAACGCATCAGCACAAGGTGGTGTACGCCCAAAATGCGAACAAGGCTCTAACGTAACATA
Source organism: uncultured Tolumonas sp. (assembly GCA_937866945.1). Lineage (GTDB taxonomy): Bacteria > Pseudomonadota > Gammaproteobacteria > Enterobacterales > Aeromonadaceae > Tolumonas. Next base: position 959 of record CALMKU010000059.1, on the reverse strand, counting down.
AGCAGTAGCACCTTTGGCTTTTTCACCTGCCATTCGCAGCGCATGTACTTCCGCATGCGGTTCCCCAGCTCGCAGATGAAAACCTTCACCAACAATCTCGCCAGCAGCCACGATGACACAACCCACATTCGGGTTCGGGGAAGTAGTAAAGCGACCTTGCTCCGCAAGTTGCAGAGCTCGGCTCATGTAGCGATGATCTTCGGCAGAAAACACTTATTTCTCCAGACGTGCGATCTCTTCACCAAATTCACGGATATCTTCAAAACTGCGATACACCGAGGCAAAACGGATATAAGCCACTTTATCCAGCTGCTTTAACTCTTCCATCACCAGATTCCCAATGATCTTGGTCATGATTTCACGTTCGCCGGTCGCCCGCAGATTCGATTTGATCCGATTAATACTTTGCTCAATCAGTTCAGTACTTACCGGGCGTTTTTCCAACGCGCGCTGAATACCGTTACGCAATTTATCTTCATTAAATGGTTCACGAACACCATTACTTTTGATCACCCTTGGCATCACTAATTCTGCCATTTCAAAGGTGGTAAAGCGTTCGTGACATACCAGACATTCTCGACGACGACGCACCTGATGCCCATCCGCCACAAGGCGTGAGTCAATGACTTTCGTATCATCGGCATTACAAAATGGACAATGCATCTATGCTAAATCCTGAAATCTGTCGATTTTGTCAGTCTATCAGAGATCCCGTAAAGGCCAATATTTTCAGCACTAAACAACTCGTCTTTACCGCATGACATAGACAAACAAACTGTTTAGTATTTGTACAAATGATACATCGGGAATAGTTAGGATCGAATTCAGATGAAAAGAAATAATCATCTTTCGGATCAAGAACTAGATATGCTGCTTAATTTTCCTGAACCGGTAAATACAAATTCCTGATTACCATCGAACCTCAGCCAGTTTTAATAACCGAGCTGGCATCGCTGGCG
>CALMKU010000058.1 GCA_937866945.1 uncultured Tolumonas sp. | reverse complement strand
GCTGTACAGCTCGGTGTTAAAACAATCACTTTATTTGGGGCTGATTTTTGTTTTTCTGCTGATAAAACACATGCTGGTTGGGAAGATGGTGCATTAAGCTCGCCAGTTGCGACAGCAACTCATTGGGTTTTAAATGGAATGGGGAACAGGGCAAAAACGCAACCTAATTTTCGCAGTTACCTGTGTGAATTAGAGCGCTATATTGCACGCCATCCAGAGATAAAATTTTACAATACTAGCCGCATTGGTGCTTTAATCGATGGAACCAGTTTCCATCCGGAATTTATAAAATGAATTTTCTTATTCATCAGTGGCAAAAAGAAGCCAACGACTTAGCGTTAAAGATCCGTCTTGGCCACAATGTTGAGGCTGGGTTAATGCTGGTGACCTATCTGGAACAACTGGTCACCGTATATCCTAAATTTCCAGTAGAACAACAGCGCCAGTTTCAATCCATTTTATCTGCCATGCTGGCATGCCAGGAAAGGCAGGATTGGATCGGGTTAGCTGATTATCTCGAATATGAACTCCAACAACTGTTTATTGAACTAAATGGTACTGTTTAATTTATCTTCGTTGGAAATGAGAATAAATTACCCGTGAACAAAAAATAACCAGCTTGTATGCTCCCAGTGCTGGTCTTCCTTCATTAAACTTTGTACAATCCGCGCCCTTCTCTACAGGTCTCTGAGGCATCCATGAGCGAAAATAAAGTTAATCTGCTGGATTTTGATCGTAACGCATTACGTGCATTTTTTGCCGATGAATTGGGCGAAAAAGCATTTCGTGCCGATCAAATCATGAAGTGGATCTACCATTTTGGCTGTGATGATTTTTCACAGATGACCAATGTGAACAAAGCATTACGTGAAAAGTTATCACGTATTGCTGAAATTCGTGCGCCTGAAATCAGCACCGAACAACGCTCTTCTGACGGTACAATCAAATGGGCGATGCGAGTCGGTGATCAGGAAGTAGAAACGGTGTTTATTCCGGAAGCTGACCGCGCAACACTGTGTGTTTCTTCGCAGGTGGGTTGTGCTTTGGAATGTAAATTCTGTTCAACTGGGCAGCAAGGGTTCAATCGTAACCTTACTGTGTCAGAAATTATTGGTCAGGTATGGCGTGCCGCGCAGGTGGTTGGTTTTCCTAAAGATACCGGTAAACGAGTCATCACCAACGTTGTGATGATGGGCATGGGCGAACCTTTACTGAATCTGTCTAATTTGGTTCCTGCACTCAGTCTGATGATGGAAGATTATGGCTTCGGATTATCGAAACGTCGTGTGACAGTGTCTACATCTGGGGTGGTTCCTGCGTTAGATAAATTGGGTGACATGATCGACGTTGCGTTAGCGATTTCTCTACATGCGCCAAATGATAAACTGCGCTCAGAAATCATGCCGATCAATGATAAATACAATATTCAGGAATTCCTGGGTTCTGTGCAGCGTTATTTAAGTAAATCGAACGCGAACCATGGCCGCGTTACCGTTGAATATGTATTGCTTGATCACGTCAACGATGACATGGAACATGCGCGTGAGCTGGCTGAGCTGTTAAAAGATACGCCAAGTAAGATAAATCTGATCCCATTTAACCCGTTTCCAAACAATCCATACGGGAAACCGAGCAACAGCCGCGTTGATCGTTTCTCCAAAGTCCTGATGGAATATGGCTATACCGTGATCGTGCGTAAAACCCGCGGTGATGATATTGACGCCGCTTGTGGTCAGCTAGTTGGTGATGTAATCGACAGAACGAAACGAACCATGAAAAAACGGATGCAAGAGCAGGAGATTTCCGTCAAAATGCTTTGAAATCCAGTTCGTTAATGTACTGAGACATGAAAAGACATCTTCTATTACTCTGGACAGCGATGATCTCGCTGTCTGGATGTGTCACCGAAACAACAATTATTGGCAAAAACTCCGAGCGGCAAGAGAATTCGATTGATGGCGCCTCTGCTGCCAAAACACGTATTGAGCTTGGAATGGGTTATCTGAACAAAGGTCAGATGGCACCCGCTAAATATAATTTTGAAAAAGCGATAGAGATGGCACCGAATAATGCCGATGCCTATCTTGCGATGGCTTATTACTACCAGTCGGTCGGTGATAACGCCTCTGCGCAAAAAACGTATGAACAATTAGTCTCCAGCCATAGTAATAATCCCGATGTACTCAATAATTATGGTACTTTTCTCTGTCGTAACAGTAACTATTCAGAAGCCGATGAGATGTTTCGGCGTGCAGTAGTTCAGCCGCGTTATCTGAGAATGGATGATAGTTATGAAAATGCAGGCATTTGTGCTCGTCAGGCTGGTCAAAAAGAAAAAGCACTGGAATACTACCGCCTCGCGCTCGGTTACAATCCGAATAAAGTAAGATTAATGCTGGAGCTGGCGGAAATGGCATTAGATGCACATAAACCGGATGAGGCTCAGCGATGGTTGACTACTTATCGTCAAAAAGCCAATGAGACACCACAAAGTTTGTGGTTGAGCCTTCGTACAGCGCAAGAACAGGGACATATTGCCGATATGCATGTTTTCGGGCAGTCTCTGATTCAGCAATTCCCATCCTCGACTCAAGCGAAAAGATACCAAAACAATGACTACTGAACAGCGTCATGAAACGCCCCTGCCAACACCGGGCACTATATTAAAATTGGCTCGTGAGCAGCGGGGTATGAGCCAGCAAGATGTGGCTCATCGTCTTAATTTACGTATTTCTCTGATTCGTGATATCGAGCAGGATCGTTTTGATCAAAAAACAGCCAGTACATTCACCCGTGGTTATCTGAAAACGTATGCCCGTTTTGTGGGTACAGATGAACAAGCGGTATTAGCGGCGTACGATCGTTTGGGGCTGAAAGATCAGCAATACAGCGAAATGTATAGTTTTTCAGGCCGGACTCAGCGAGAAGCAAGTGAACATCGCGTACGTTTTATTTCCTGGGTGTTATTTATTGGCCTCGCTGGGCTAGGTGGAACATGGTGGTGGTTACAGCCGGCAGAAGAACCTGTTCCAACCGCAATTAATGAAGCCGGTCAGCTGGTAGTAAAAGCGATAGATACAGCAGTGTTAGCCGATAAATCCAGTGCTGCTAAGGCAACGAAAGATGTGGTTTCTTCTGCCAGTGCTACTGCAATAACTAGCGGTGCTGAAGAGACAACAGAAACATCGGCTGATTTGCCAGTGATAACTGATAATGAAGGGCAAGAGCCAACGGTATTATCTAGCACCGCTGCGGAACAAGATGAACCAGAGCAGACTAGCGTTGTACCAGCAGCTATTCCTACCGTTTCTGCTGCAACGACAACAGCACCTGTAGCTGCTAGCAGCGCCGTACCAACAGAGGTAGCGGTTGACGCATCTGTAGCCTTGCAACTGCACTTCACTGATTCATGTTGGTTGAGAGTGGCGGACGCATCAGGTAAGTCCTTATTTGAAGGCACCAAAAATGCTGGTGACAAAGTAAACGTATCGGGGAAGGAACCATTTAGTTTAACGATTGGTGCTCCAAGAGCGGTGTCTGTCTATTTCCATGGACAGGCTGTTGATATGTCCTCCTACATTCGTCAGGGTGTAGTGGCTCGTTATAAGTTACCTTTGAAGAATTAAACCATGAGTCAGCACGTTTCACCTATTAAACGCCGGATCAGTAAACAGATCATGGTTGGAAATGTACCAGTAGGTGGTAATGCACCTATATCGGTGCAATCCATGACCAATACATTGACTACCGATGTGGCGGCTACAGTGGCACAAATTCAGGCATTGCAGCGCGTCGGTGCTGATATCGTACGTGTTTCTGTACCGACCATGGATGCTGCAGAAGCTTTTAAATTGATCAAACAACAAGTATCTATTCCGCTGGTGGCCGATATCCATTTCGACTACCGCATCGCATTGAAGGTCGCGGAATATGGTGTTGATTGCTTACGTATTAACCCAGGCAACATTGGCAAAGAAGACCGAATTCGTTCAGTCGTTGATTGTGCTCGCGACCTTAATATTCCAATCCGAATTGGTGTGAATGGCGGCTCATTAGAAAAAGAGCTGATGGACAAATATGGTGAACCGACAGCAGAAGCGCTGGTTGAATCGGCTATGCGCCATGTGGATATTCTGGAACGTCTTAATTTTGATCAGTTTAAAGTCAGTGTAAAAGCATCAGATGTGTTTCTTGCCGTAGATGCCTATCGATTACTGGCAAAACAGATCGAACAACCGTTGCATCTAGGTATTACTGAGGCTGGTGGTTTCCGCTCTGGTGCTGTGAAATCAGCGATCGGGTTAGGAATGCTGCTGGCTGATGGTATTGGTGACACGTTGCGCGTGTCTTTAGCCGCTGATCCGGTAGAAGAGATCAAAGTTGGCTTTGATATCCTTAAATCACTGCGTATTCGTGCGCGCGGCATTAATTTTATTGCTTGCCCAACTTGCTCGCGTCAGGAATTTGATGTCATTAGCACGGTCAACGCATTAGAAGAACGTCTGGAAGACATTATTACTCCGATGGATGTTTCTATTATTGGTTGCGTTGTTAATGGTCCGGGTGAAGCTTTAGTTTCTGATTTAGGTCTGGCGGGTGCGAATCGTAAGAGTGCCTTGTATGAAGACGGTGAACGTGTTGATCGTCTTGATAATGAAAATATTCTTGATCAGCTTGAGGCTCGTATCAGAGCTAAAGCATCGCAGCTTGATCTGGAAAAGCGAATTCCGATCCAACAACATCACGAGTAATACAAAAATAGTATTTTGGTTGCTCAGTTGGCAGGTTGTACCTGTCTTTTTAAACTCCCTATAATGCGGGCAGTTTTGTATTCAGAAGTTTGAGAATTATTGTGGCTAAACAAATTCAGGCAATTCGTGGAATGAATGATTGCCTACCGGAACAAACACCGGTTTGGCAAATGCTCGAAACAACGTTACGACGTGTGGTTTCTTCTTATGGTTATTCCGAAATCCGGATGCCAATCGTCGAAATGACGAATCTGTTTCAGCGTGCAATCGGTGAAGTGACCGATGTGGTTGAAAAAGAAATGTACACATTCAATGATCGCAATGGTGATAGCCTGACTCTGCGTCCAGAAGGGACTGCTGGTTGTGTTCGCGCCTGTATTGAACATGGTTTGGTCTACAATCAGGAACGCCGGTTGTGGTATGTAGGACCGATGTTCCGCCATGAACGTCCACAAAAAGGTCGTTATCGTCAGTTCCATCAGTTTGGTGTTGAAGTTTTTGGTCTAAACGGGCCAGATATTGATGCAGAATTGATCATGCTGACGGCTCGGCTGTGGCGTGAGTTGGGCATTGAGCAATTCACCACTTTGCAGCTGAATACCTTAGGCTCTTCAGCTGAGCGAGCGGCTTACCGAGATGCTTTGGTTGTGTTCCTTGAGCAACACAAAGAATCGCTTGATGAAGAAAGTAAGCGCCGGATGTACTCTAATCCACTGCGTGTTCTCGATACAAAAAGCCCACAAGTGCAGGAAATTTTACAGCACGCACCTACATTGGCCGATTATTTTGGCGAAGAAACCAAAGCGCATTTCAATGGGTTAAAAGCATTATTGGATGCTGCTGGAATAGCCTATCAAGTGAACGAACGTCTGGTTCGTGGTCTGGATTATTACAATTACACCGTGTTTGAGTGGGTAACTGAGAGCTTAGGTGCACAGGGAACCATTTGTGGTGGTGGTCGATATGATGGCCTGGTTGAACAGCTGGGCGGCCAAGCCACTCCTGCTGTTGGTTTCGCAATGGGGCTTGAACGTCTGACGTTGATGCTCGAAACACTGGAAAAAATCAACAATCTGCCTGCAACAGTGGATGTCTATATCTGTATGGCGGGCGAGGGGGCTCTCACGGCAGGTCTGTTACTGGCTGAACAATTACGTAGCGAGCGTCCACAACTACGTATTATGACCCATTGTGGTGGCGGTAATTTTAAAAAGCAGATGAAGCGCGCAGACAAAGTCGCCGCCAGAATTGCATTAATTCTGGGAGAAACTGAAGTCGCGGAACAGAAAGTCACCGTTAAATTTTTACGTGATCAGGTAGAACAGCAAACGATAGCTGTTACTGCATTGCTACCGATACTGGATCAGCTGGGAGAGTAATAGTGGACGTATATAATTCAGAAGAACAACAAGTTGAAGCCATTAAATCCTGGTGGCAAGAAAATGGTAAGTCGATTATTGCTGGTGTAGTGATTGGATTTGTTGGGCTGTTTGGCTGGCGTTATTATAACAGCTACGTTAAAGAGCAAAGTGAAGTCTCAGCTGCTGAATATCAGCAAACCATGCAACTGCTTGCTGAACAGCACGAAAAAAGTTTTGAATCGGTTGCGAAGTTCATTGCAAACCATGGCAGTGATACTTATGGCGATCTGGCAGCGTTACAATTATCAGCTGAAGCAGTAAAAGCCAATAAATTGGAACTGGCTGTTGAACAACTGCGTCGGGTTGCAGAACACGGTTCAGATGAAGAGTTTAAACCAGTTGCGGGTATCCGCTTAGCGCGAGTATTACTTGCGATGAATAAACCAGCTGATGCATTGAAGGCTCTGGATTCTGTCACTGCTGAACAATATAAAGCAACTGTGGCTGAAGTCAGAGGTGATGTCTTATTAGCATCTGCTCAGCCTGAGAAAGCGCGCGAAGCTTATGCCGCTGCTTTGCAGGCCAGTAAAAACGGTGCAAATCCTGTTTTACAGATGAAACTTGATGATCTTTCTGTAGCCAGCGACAAAGTTGATGCACCAAAAGCAAAATAAAGCGAAGGATGGTGAACTTAATGCGTAAAGGTTGGCAAAAATTTAGCTGTCTGTTGCTCGGGAGTGTTTTGCTCTACGGCTGTAGCTCAGAAGAAGATGTCATTAAGATGGCTGAGGTGCCGGTCATTGAGTCTGCTTTTCATCCTGAAACCGCTTGGAGTCACGGAATTGGTTCGGGTATTGGTAAATTTTATTCGCATCTGCAGCCAGTCATTGTTGGCGATAATATTTTTGCAGCATCGAGAGATGGTCAGGTCTATGCCTTTGATAAACTGAGCGGCAAAACGTTGTGGAATATTGATCTAAGCGATCAACCGTTCTATGAAGAAAAACGCAGTGTCCGTTTGTCTGGTGGGTTGGCTGCCGCTGATGGTCGTATCTACCTTGGTTCTGAAAATGGTCAGATGCTGGCGTTGAAGCAAGAGTCCGGGGAGTTGGTGTGGCATACCGATGTGGGTGGTGAAGTTTTAGCTACACCAGCAACAGACTCTGGTAAAGTAGTTATCACTACGGGTGTTGGACAACTGCTGGCACTAGATGGGGAAACTGGCAAAATTGACTGGACTGTAACCAGTGAGCAGCCCAACCTGACATTACGCGGCACTGCCGCGCCGGTTATTGCAGCCGGTGGCGTATTGTATGGTCGTGCTGATGGTAAGATCGGTATTGTATTGTTGCAAAATGGTCAGTTAGTCAATGAAAGCCGTGTTGCGACTCCGCATGGCCAGACTGATCTTGATCGTATGGTCGACGTTGATGCTGAACCTGTGATTGTGGATGATGAACTGTATGCTGTTGCCTATAATGGTCAGCTTATTTCTCGCAAACTGATCTCCGGCGATGAATTGTGGAAGCGCAAATATGCTTCATATCAGAACATGGGGGTCGGCGTTAATGATATTGCTATTACCGATTCTAAATCGCATATCTATTTAATCGATCGTTCAACTGGCACTGAGAAATGGTCTAATACACAACTGGAATACCGTAATGTGACGGCACCGTTGGTATTGGGTGATTACGTTGTGGTAGGCGATAGTGAAGGTTATCTCTATTGGATTTCGCAAACTACAGGTAAAATCGCGGCTATGCAGGAAGTTGATAGTGATGGTTTGTATGCAACGCCCATTATCGACGGAGATTTGATCTATATTCAAACTCGTGGCGGTGAATTGGTTGCGATAAAACGTCCTTCATAATTCGGATTGTATGTTTGTTTATAGCCCCTGATCTGGTATCGGGGGCTTCTGTTTATTTAATAATTGAGGTTTTATATGACCCCTGTGGTTGCCCTGGTGGGACGCCCGAACGTTGGCAAGTCCACATTATTTAATCGTCTGACGCGTAGCCGGGACGCACTGGTGGCCGATTTTCCAGGATTAACGCGTGATCGTAAATACGGTCAGGCCGTTGTCGATGACATGAATTTTATTGTCGTTGATACCGGCGGAATCGACGGTTCCGAAGAAGGTATCGAAGTCAAAATGGCTGAACAATCGCTGCAGGCGATTGATGAGTCTGATGTTGTGTTGTTTATGGTTGATGCCCGTGCGGGTGTCACCAGTGCCGATATTGGTATCGCTAACCATCTGCGTCGCCAGAAGAAAAAAGTATTTTTGGTCGCGAACAAAACCGATGGTCTTGATGGTGATGCTCACTGTGCTGATTTTTACAGTTTAGCACTGGGTGAAGTTTATCAAATCGCAGCTTCGCATGGCCGCGGTGTGACATCATTGCTGGAAAAAGCGCTGGCGCCGTTCTTTGAAGAGTTAACTGGCAAGTCTCCGGAAGAAGAAGCGGAAGATGAAGATGCGGCTTACTGGGCTGCATTTGAAGGTACTGATACTGAAGTTGAAGCAGAAGAAGACGAATTTACTGGTGAAGACCGTTATGCGGATTTACCAATTAAATTTGCCATCATCGGTCGACCTAACGTAGGTAAATCGACGTTAACCAATCGTATGTTAGGCGAAGATCGCGTTATTGTATTCGATCTGCCAGGTACTACTCGCGATTCGATCTACATTCCTCTGGAACGTGATGAACAGCAATACATTGTTATTGATACTGCGGGTGTACGTAAGAAGAAAAAAATCTACGAAACCGTCGAAAAATTCTCAGTTGTTAAGACACTGCAGGCGATCGAAGATGCTAACGTGGTGTTGTTACTGATTGATGCCCGCGAAGGTGTCTCTGATCAGGATTTAAGTTTGTTAGGTTTTACTCTGCATTCCGGTCGTTCGATTGTCATCGCAGTGAACAAGTGGGATGGTTTGGATCAGGATACGAAAGAGAAAATCAAAGAAGACTTAGAGCGTCGTCTTGGTTTTGTTGATTTTGCCCGTGTACATTTCATTTCAGCATTGCACGGTTCTGGTGTTGGTAACCTGTTTGATTCAATTCAGGAAGCCTACCGTTCGGCAACTAAACGTATCAGTACCTCCATGCTGACCCGTATCATGAACATGGCAGCGGAAGATCATCAACCGCCATTGGTTCGTGGTCGTCGTGTGAAGCTGAAATACGCGCATGCGGGTGGTTATAATCCGCCGCGGATTATTATTCATGGTAATCAGGTTAAAGATTTACCAGAATCATATAAGCGTTATTTGATTAACTATTACCGTAAGTCACTTAAGATCATGGGCACACCTATCCATATTGAATTCCAGGAAGGTGATAATCCATTTGAAGGCCGACGTAATAAGTTGACACAAACTCAGATCCGCAAACGTCGTCGTATGATGAGCTTTGTGAAGAAGGGTTAATTTGCATTATAAGGAGAGGTGAAATGGCTTATCATATCACCTGTCCTTCTTGTCAGCAGGAAGGACTCGACCCGCGGTTTGCTACAACGACCTGCGTTCACTGTGCAAAACAGTTTAGCCTTGTCGCTTATTGTCCCACTTGCCATGCTGAATTAGAGCGGTTACAGGCATGTGGTGCAGTCGATTATTTTTGTAATAGCTGTAACTCGATGATTTCAAAGCGGCAAGCTGAATATAAACTCACGCCCGTTTGAAAATTGGAAATAAAAAAACGCCGGATATCAAATCCGGCGTTTTTGTCTGTTTGTCTGGCAACAAACAAATTAGAGTGACTGAGTAAATGTGCGAGTGATTACATCGCGCTGTTGTTCTGGTGTCAGTGCATTGAAACGTACGGCATAACCAGAAACACGAATCGTCAGCTGTGGATATTTCTCTGGATTTGCAACAGCGTCTTCCAGTGTTTCACGACGCAGAACATTGACGTTCAGGTGCTGACCACCTTCAACCTGTGGAGCAAAGCTCATTGGCACTTCACGGAATTCGATGTTACCCAGTGACTCAACAGCAACAACCTGATCTTCTGTATAACGTGGGTCTTTTGAGCACAGGCAACGCGCTTCCTGTGTTGCTTCATCCAGTAACCAGAAAGAATTAATCAGTTCTGCGTTAGCTGCCTGAGTGATTTGAATACCCTTAACCATGATAAATACCTCGATAGTTTGGGGCGATTCTTGTCACATACAAGAAAAAGTGCCCCGTAATGTCAGGGGATTAAACCGGCTTGGTTTAATCATGTATCTTTGATACTACATTAGTAAATTTACAAACTATGTGCAAGAGGATACCCATGTAAAGCTGAGGTCTATTCTTCTTAAAGCTTGATCTGAATCAATAAACATGCATTTTGAATTCAGCAAGAAAAATATGGAGAAAGTTTCCCATCATTTTCTTGTAATTTTACTACATATTTGCACGATCCCGTTTAATGGCGAAGTAAGATAAAATGGTGTTTTAATGCGGAGCGGGATAGCAAAATGCAAACGTGGAGCGATGTACTTGGTAAAGAAAAGCAGCAAGAATATTTTCAGGAAACGCTGAATTTTATCCGGCATGAACGGGAATCAGGAAAAATTATTTATCCTCCTGCCGCTGATGTATTTAATGCGTTCAAATATACAGAATTTGCTGATGTTAAAGTGGTTATTATAGGGCAAGACCCTTATCACGGTCCAAGTCAGGCGCATGGCCTTTGCTTTTCTGTATTGCCGGGTGTTGCTGTTCCGCCCTCATTGGTCAATATCTATAAAGAATTATTTCGGGATGTACCTGGGTTTGAGATCCCTAAGCATGGCTATCTTTTGTCATGGGCCCAGCAGGGCGTGCTGTTATTAAACACCGTTTTAACCGTAGAAGCAGGAAAAGCGCATTCACATGCGTCGTTAGGCTGGGAACGGTTTACCGATCGTGTTATTGCCAGTTTGAATGAATCGCGTGATGGTTTGGTTTTTCTTTTGTGGGGGAATCACGCGCAGAAAAAAGGGCAGTACATTGATCGTCAGAAGCATCATGTCCTGATGGCGCCACATCCCAGCCCGCTATCCGCGCACCGTGGTTTTTTGGGTTGCGGACATTTTTCTAAAACTAATCAGTATTTGGCTGATGCTGGAAGTGCACAAATAAACTGGCAGATACCACCGATAGCGTGATGCTGTCGGCACATTTCATGTTGGATCAATGCTCAGGAAAAAAATTCACTATAATTTGTAAATTGTCGTGTTTTTATCTATTGCTCAGGAGCGTGCACCATGTTGGATATTTTGCACCAGGATCATATCAATATATCCAGATTGTTGGATGTGCTGCGTGACAAACTGGCTGCGTTACGTAATGAAGAAACAGTACGCTTCGATTTGCTTAAAGATGCACTGAGTTATTTAAGTGAAGTATCCGATACCCGTCATCATCCACGGGAAGATATGATTTATGAATACTATGTCTCATACCGCTGCACTGATCCGACCAGTGTCACGTCAATGCTCAAAGATCAGCATAAGTTGATAGTCGCTAGTGGTGAGGAACTCCGCGAGATGGTGGATATGATCCTGATGGATGCCGTGATCCCATTAGATCATGTTGCTACTGCGTTAGAGCGTTTTATTGTGTTGCAACAGCATCATCTAGACTATGAAGAGGCTACAGTTTTTCCACTGTTGCGGCAGACATTAACAGAAGATGATTGGCGTCATTTAGAGCATAATTGGGTCCATATGACGGGAGATGATCCTTTATTTGGCCGGCAGGTAGCCGAACGCTATCATGATTTAGCGACCCAGCTATTGTCTGCCTGAATATGAGTCTGAGAATAAAAAAAGGCGCTGATCAGCGCCTTTTTCTCAATTCAGTGAAACATCATTGATGCTCAGCTCATAATTTAAATCGATAGACTGTAATTCTCGTTGTAAGCGATATCTGTCTTTTAATGCCTCGATTTCTCTCCATTTGCGTTTTTTGTTTGCTTGGCGTTGACGTACATCAGTGTCGCTGACGGTCAGCTCTTCTGTTTCCAGAGAGAACCTATCCATGGAACTACCCCCTCGTCTCAAACTAAAGAACGTACAAACTATAATAAGCATTTTGCAGGCCAAAATTCATTTGTGCATAAGTAAATCAAGATTGGCTCAGTATGGGAATTCACCCATCAGACTTGTATCCCGACAAGTGCTTTCCGTATATCACAGCTCTGATAAAACTAAAATACTGACATTACAAAACTATTACAGACCTCAAAAGGTGTAAAAACAACGGTAAACAGTGGAGTAAGGAGTTGGGTATATACCAATAGAGCCAAAAGAGGCAACACAGTAATTAAATGCATATTAAATTTATATTTTGAATATTTATGCTGCTCAGTTAAAAAAACATCAATAATAATTTTGTATTTAGTGCTGATACTGGTATTTTTCCGGGTATCATTTTTGCAATGAATTTTTGTCTTCAGCGAATATTGGGAAAGGCTCATATATGGAGCAGGTTGCCACCTTAGAGGTGCAAAATTTATGTAAACGCTTTGGTTCCAATGAGGTACTGAAGGGAATTAATTTGACTGCGCACAAGGGCGATGTCGTTTCGATCATTGGCTCGTCTGGCTCGGGTAAATCGACTTTTTTGCGTTGTATTAACTTGCTTGAAACGCCCACCAGTGGTGATGTTTATGTCCATGGTGAGCTAATTCGTATGAAAGACGACAAATCGGGTGAACGTGTACCTGCAGATGCCAAACAGGTAGCCAGGATCCGTTCCCGATTGGCAATGGTATTTCAAAGTTTCAACCTTTGGTCTCACATGACGGTATTACAAAATATTATTGAAGTACCAGTGCATGTATTGAAAGTACCAAAACAAGAAGCAATTGCGAAAGCAGAAGCGTTATTGCACCGCGTTGGCTTATATGAGCGCCGTGATTATTATCCTGGTCATCTGTCGGGTGGGCAGCAGCAACGCGCGGCTATTGCCCGTGCTCTGGCGGTTGATCCTGAAGTTATGTTGTTTGATGAGCCTACCTCAGCGTTGGATCCTGAATTAGTTGGTGAGGTGTTATCAGTTATGCGTGGTTTAGCGGAAGAAGGCCGTACCATGCTAGTGGTCACTCACGAGATGGCGTTTGCACGCGATGTTTCAAATCGCGTGATGTTTTTACATCAGGGACGAGTTGAAGAGGATGGTGATCCGAAAGAACTTTTTGCCAATCCTAAATCAGAGCGTTTCCGTCAGTTTATATCGTCCACTTATTGATACGCTTATAAAATCAGCAAGGAGCAAATAATGAAGAAACTGTTGTTAACTGTAGTTATGGCTGGTCTGATGGTTACCGGTGCGCAGGCGAAACAATGGAAAGAAGTTCGCGTAGCCATTGAGGGTGCCTATCCTCCGTTTTCCAGTGTCGATGAAAAAGGTCAGTTGCTGGGCTTTGATGTTGATATCACGAATGCGCTGTGCGAACAGATGAAAGTGAAATGTACTATCGTTAAGCAGGATTGGGACGGCATGATCCCTGGTCTGATGGCGCGTAAGTTTGACGCCATTATCTCGACAATGGATATTACAGAAGAGCGTAAAAAGCGCATTGATTTCTCTGAAAAATACCAGCATGTCCCAGCTCGTTTTGCTGCTAAAAGTGGCACAGCACTTGAGCTGACTGGCGCATTTATGAAAGACAAGAAGATTGGTGTGCAGCGTGCCACTTCTATGGATACTTATGTGTCTGATAACTTCCCGGATGCCACCATCAAACGCTACGGTACTGCGGAAGAAGCGTATCTTGATTTGAAATCAGGCCGTGTGGATTATGTTCTGGCAGATAGCGCCTCTTTGATTGATGGTTTAGTGAAAAAATCTAACGGCGAATACAGCCTGATTGGACCTGGCCTGACTGAGAAAAAATGGTTTGGTGAAGGTGCTGGTGTGGCTTTACGCAAAGGTGATGGCGATCTGAAAGCGATGTTTAACAAAGCTATTCTAGATATTCGTGCCAATGGTAACTACAAGAAAATTAATGATAAATACTTCGATTTTGACGTTTACGGCGAATAAACCCGCCCGGTCATTATTTTTGGTATTTAACGGGCCCATAACGGGCCCGTTTTGATGGATAACGGTATGTTCGATTTGAAAGGCTATAGTGCCACGATCCTTGATGGTGCCTGGATCACGCTGGAAGTGGCGTTGCTGTCGGTGCTAGTTGCTGCTGCGCTGGGCATGATGGGGGCTTTAGCTAAGCTTTCTAAAAACCGGTTGGCTAAGGGAATTGCCACTTTCTATACCACACTAGTGCGCGGGATCCCTGATTTGATCCTGATGATGTTGATCTTCTTCGGTGGACAGATCTTCCTGAATTTCTTATGTACCCAAATTAATGAAGGTATCAATGGCTGGTTAACAGAACGTAATCCTAATCATGAATGGGTTTCTTATGTTCCGGATTACATCGATATCAGCCCATTCATTGCCGGTGTTCTGGCGATAGGCTTCATATTTGGCGCTTATATGGCAGAGACATTCCGGGGGGCTATTCTGGCCGTAGAGCGCGGACAACTTGAAGCAGCATACGCGTATGGGATGTCGCCGTGGCAGGTTTTCCGGCGGGTACTATTTCCGCAGATGGTGCGTCATGCATTGCCGGGGTTTGGTAATAACTGGCTAGTTTTACTGAAAACAACGGCGTTGGTGTCGGTGATTGGTCTGGATGATATGGTGCGTAAAGCTGGTCTGGCTGCGGGAAGTACACAGTTACCATTTACTTTCTACATGTTTGTGGCACTGATTTTTTTGCTCTTCACTGCGGTGTCATCGGCGCTGCTACGTTGGGCTGAGTTACGTTATGCAATTAAAACGAGGTAAGCCGGATGTTTGATTTCTCCATTATTCTTGATGAATGGCCGACTTATCTGGAAGGATTAATAAATACCATCTGGCTGGTTTCCGTTTCTTTGCTGGTGGGGCTGAGTATCGCAATTCCAGTTGGTATTTTACGTAACAGCCAAAATACATTGTTGCGTTATCCTGCCTGGAGTTACATCTATTTTTTCCGTGGTACCCCCTTATTGGTGCAGTTATTTATTATCTACTACGGTGCAGGACAGTGGCAGTGGTTGCAGCATTCATGGGCCTGGAAATGGTTTCAGGAAGCCTGGTTTTGTTCGTTGCTGGCATTTGCTTTAAATACCGGTGCCTATACTGCGGAGATCGTGCGTGGCGCTATCCAGATGATCCCGAAAGGCGAGCTGGAGGCGGCGGCAGCGTTTGGTATGTCGCGCTGGCAGATGCTGCGGCATATTATTCTGCCTAGCGCGTTACGACGCGCGCTGCCGGCCTATAGCAATGAAGTGATACTGATGCTACATGGTTCGTCGGTGGCCGGGGTTATTACGGTCGTTGATCTGACCGGTGCGGCTCGCATCATTAATGCTCGGTATTACATGCCATTTGAAGCCTTCATTACTGCTGGTGTGCTTTATCTGATGCTGAGTATGGTGCTGGTTTGGGGTTTCCGCCGTCTGGAGCGGCACTGGTATGCACATTTGCGTCCTAGAATCGGTTAAGCAGGTATTCTCTGGGATCTATAGCGTGATACCATACTGTGGCTTATGCGTATTTAGTTAAGGGTTCCGTTTTGTTCGCTCGGTTGCTCATCAGTTGTTGTTTTCTGTTCTGTAGTCTGACTGCGTCGGCTGATGAGCAAGTCAAATTTGAATCTGCGCCCCAATGGGTGCAGAGCATCCAACTTCCTACTGTTTCTCGTCAGTCAGCTCCGGTTAATGGTTTGCGTTATATATTAATCGATCGTCAGGTAAATCTGGAAGCACAGCAGGTTTCGCAATATTCCCATTATGTCATGCAGATCAGCAGTACTGAAGGTTTGGAACAGGCATCGCAACTCTCGTTTGATTTTGACCCTAGTTTTGAAACGCTGAAAATACATCAGGTCCGTATTTTAAGACAGGGTGCTTACCTTGATCGGCTTGAACCAAATGAGTTGCGATTATTTCAGCGTGAGCCAGATCTGGAGCATCATCTTTATTCCGGAACTAAGACGGCATACCTTATTTTGCCTGATATCCGAGTTGGTGATGTGCTGGAGTATAGTTATAGCACTATCGGAAACAATCCGGTGTTAGGTAATAAATTCAGTACTCAGTTACAACTCGACTGGGAGATGCCGGTCGCGTTTAACTCAATCCGTGTATTAGTAAATAGTGGGCGAACGCTCTATTATTCTGTACCGGAAGGTAAGAATGGCAAACTGACGATGACTGAAACGTCAACACATCGTGAGTTGTTATGGCAACAATCGCCCGTAGCGGCGGTTAACACTGACGATGATGTCCCGACGTGGTTTACACCTCATCACTACTGGTCGTTGAGTGAATTTTCGTCATGGCAAGATGTCGTAAACTGGGCGCTTCCGCTGTATGAACAAGCCGCTGTGGTTGAACCCGTAGTACAGCAGGTTGCTGATCAACTGATGCAAACATCAACAGACCCTAAAGCACGTGTAATGGCGGCACTCCAATTTGTGCAGCAGCAGGTGCGTTATCTGGGGATCGAAGATGGTATTGGTTCGCATATGCCACGTAAAGCGGCCGATACTCTCTATCGTCGCTATGGTGATTGCAAAGATAAAACCGTATTGCTGATGGCATTGCTGAAAGCGATGGGTTTCAATCCAAAAGCGGCATTGGTAAATCTCGAGCAGGGCGTTATTCTGCCGAGACAACTACCGTCACCGTATGCGTTTGATCATGTTATTGTTTCGCTGACGTTGGCTGAACAACAGTATTGGTTAGATGGCACCGATCTTAATCAGGGCACTAATATTGATACGATCGGTGTTCCTTATTTGCGTTATGCACTGCCCGTCACGTCCGATAGTAAAGATCTGGTAGCGATGGATGACAAATATCGTGGTGCAGAGACAATCTTAAGACGCGAACTCTGGTTGGGAGAACCACGCAGTCGTTTGCTCGTAGAAGCACGCTATTCAGGACATGAAGCTGAAAGTCAGCGCTCATCATGGAAAGATACCTCACCGCAACAAATCGGCTATCAGCTGCTAGGTTATTATTCCAAACTGTATTCTGATTTAGACGCTAATACATTACCGGATATGCGTGATGACCAGCAGAAAAATGAACTAGTTTTACGTCAGCAATTTACCTTATCTGGTGGAACAGACGAACTTGCTAAGAATGGCTTGCCATTGTATGCCGATCTGATCGATACCTATTTAAAAATGATTGATAGCGCGAGAAAGCAGCCTTTGGCACTTGGTTCACCACTGAAGATCCGTCAGGAATTTATCTTCCATCTGCCGCACGATGTAAATATTGCCGATTATAGCCAGCAATATGAAAATGAGGTCTTCAGTTTCAGTATTTGGGTGCAGCAGATTAACCCTAGATTGCTACGCGTGACTTATCGTTATCAGAACAGACTTGATCATGTGCCTGTACGAGAGCTGGCTCGCTATCGTGAAGCCGTTCAGCAAGCGAGAGAGGAGTTAGCACTTAACTTTACACTCCCACCCGCAGTTGCTGCAGCAACTGCGGATTCGGCAATGGTCTCGGCTAAATAAACTCAGCCCAGATCGGGGCATGATCAGACGGTTTTTCCATATTCCGGATTTGATAATCAATTCCGGTATGCTGTAACCGCTGTTGCAATACCGGGGTGGCAAGAAGCAGATCGATGCGCAACCCTCGGTTATCATCAAAACCACGACTACGATAATCGAACCATGAAAAATGTTCATTAGAGTCAGGGTTTTGGCTGCGCCAAGTATCTACAAGCCCCCAAGCTAATAATTCGTTTAGCCATTCCCGTTCTTCCGGTAGGAAAGAGCATTTGCCTGTTTGCAACCAGCGTTTACGGTTAGCCTCACCAATTCCAATATCAAGATCAGTAGAAGAGATATTCATATCACCCATGATCACAATGTCTTCATCGGGCTGATGATTTTGCTGCAGATAGTTTAATAGATCTCGGTAGAACTTTTGTTTAGCTGGAAATTTAGTCGGATGATCCCGTGATTCACCTTGCGGGAAATAGCCATTAAATACGGTCAATAGTCGGCCATTTTCCTGTTTGAATTGTCCTATAATCAGGCGGCGCTGAGCTTCATCATCATCGCCTGGAAATCCTTTAATGACATTTTCCGGCGTCTGACGACACATTAATGCCACGCCATAATGGGCTTTCTGTCCGTGGTAATAAACTTGATAGCCCAATTCCTCTATGATGCTAATAGGGAAAACTTCATCATGAACTTTGGTTTCCTGCAACCCGATAATATCCGGGTTATGCTGCTCAACAATGGCTTGTAATTGATGAGGTCTGGCTCTTAGCCCATTAATGTTAAAAGAGATAATTTTCATGATATTTCACTTAATTCAGCGTTTCAGTGGTCTTAGCAGAGCGTTTGACTCCACTTTCAATTGTTCATAACGCGCTTTTTGCGCCGGATTCAGTGGCACGCCATCCATAACAGCCAGTGTTTCGCTTAATTCTGTTAGTAAATCTTTGCGTGTTCGTTGTTGCTGACACAGCGCCAGCAGTGCTTGCGTTTTATTAAGCGCCGCACTGGTATTGGCCGGTGCTTTACGTTGTGCATCGCGGAAATGCTTCAAAGCCATCTCCAAATCGCCGTTCGTAAACGCTTTGATCCCTTGCTCGTTACTGAGTTGATATTGATTTCTGCGTTCAGTAATAACAACATCTGAACGGATAGATTGTATGCATTGTGTCAGCAACGGATCTTTAGCTTGCTCTGGTGGTAGTGATTTTTGCAATTGATCGGCAAATTCAAATTCGCCCAATTGCAGCATGGCCAGAATAGTTTCACTTAATATTTCCGATGACATGGCTTGCGGAGTATCAAGATAATCCTGAGTCGATTTATACAGTAGCTGTTTTCCTTTCGGCAGATTACCACGGGCCATTTGTACTCGTGCCTGACAGATATGCTCGAAAGTATTGAAATCAAAATTGTGATTGATCAGACTATCTCTGCAGCGAGATAAAGCCATGTTAACCTGTTTTTGCAGATTACCAATATGGTAAGGATCCTGGCTGTTAATCGCATGCAAGATCATGCAATGGACATAACTGCCTAAGATCTGAGGATTATCGTCGACAGCGTAACGATGTAGTTCCAGCAATGTTGCTAGTGATTGTTTGGCACGAAAATAATCATGCTGACTCAGACAATGTTCGGCTATCTGCTGATGTAACCGTCCTGATTGTGGCGATATACCTATTGCCCGCTCCAGAGTCGCGATGGCTTCTTCACTGGCACCGGTAGCTAGCTGCGAATAGGCCAGCCAGCGGTAAGCATCTACCATGAAGGGACGTAATTGTAAGGCGGAGTTGAGGTGCAAAATTGCGGCATCGTGATCGCCTAGCTGTTGCGTGGCCCGACCTAAAAACAGACGTAACCAGGCCGATTCACGAACGGCAAGCCCCTCATCGAGAATTTGTTTAGCTTCCTGAGCCTTATTTTGTTCCAGATAGATTTCCGCCATGATGCAGCGGCAATAATTGGCATAACGGCTGTTTTGCTCGATGATTTTTCTGCATTCCAGCAAAACCTGATCTTTATCGGCTGATTGAAAGGCGGTAAACATTGGTAAGAGCTGTTTCTTGCGGTTTAACGCACGTAGCAAGCGAAGTCGCAGCTGCTCTTGCGAGAACGTCTTCATCATATAATCATCCGGCTCTGATTCTAGTGCGCTCAAAACCATAGAACGGGAATTATCCCCGCTGATGATGAAGATTATCGAATCGACTGGGATCAACTGCTGTTGTTTCAGAAAATCCATTAACTGTCGGCTATTTTCGCCATGGCCAAGGTTGTAGTCGATTAGATAGATGTCAAATTGCTCTTTTTGGAAGCGCTTACGGCTTTCCTCGGCAGAGCTGAGCAGCGTGATTTTGCTAAAGCCGAGATTTTGTAGCATTGCTTTAATCAGAACCTGAAAGGAGTGCTGATCGTCTATAACTACAACTCGTTTTTCGAGCATGTTGAGCTGGAGGGAGGTATTACTTTCAGATTCCGTTGACTGCATTGAAATTCTTCCGAAATATCACTAAACGAATATTAAATCAGATTTTTATTCAATGCTTGGAAAGTTATGAGATTGATGAAGAGAAAAGAGATGGTGGAGGGGGAAGGATTCGAACCTTCGAAGGCAGAGCCGTCAGATTTACAGTCTGATCCCTTT
>CALMKU010000057.1 GCA_937866945.1 uncultured Tolumonas sp. | reverse complement strand
ACTGCATCCTGCCTGTATTAATCGCATCATGCTTTCCTTGTCCCAGAGAAAATGAGCTTTCTCTCTTGAATTCCAAAGGTGTTTTAAAAATGAAGAGCTTAAAAATTCAGGGCGGAATATCTCCCGCCCTGTCAGTCACGGAATTAACCGCCGCATTTACCGGTTTTCACGTTGAAATTGCCGCATGACAGCGGTTTACGCCAATCAGAGATCAGGTCTTTTGAGCCTGGTAAGAAGTCAGACCATTCGTCACCAACTACGGTGCCTTTGGTTTCAGACACTACTTCAAATTGACCATCGTCTTGAATTTCACCGATCAGCACAGGTTTAGTGATGTGATGGTTTGGCATCATCGCTGCGTAACCGCCAGTCAGGTTCGGCACAGAGACACCAATCAGTGCATCTTGTACTTTCGCTGGGTCAGTGGTGCCCGCTTTCTCAACCGCTTTCACCCACATGTTGAAACCGATGTACGTCGCTTCCATCGGGTCGTTGGTTACGCGCTCTTTTTTACCGGTGAATTTGTGCCATTTTTCGATGAAGTCTTTGTTAGCTGGAGTGTCTACGCTTTCAAAGTAGTTCCACGCAGCCAAATGACCGACCAGCGGTTTGGTATCGATACCTGACAGCTCTTCTTCACCGACAGAGAACGCCACAACAGGAATGTCTTGTGCAGAGATTCCTTGGTTACCCAGTTCCTTATAGAACGGCACGTTTGCATCGCCGTTGATGGTAGAAACCACCGCGGTTTTCTTACCTGCAGAGCCAAATTTCTTCACGTCAGCCACGATAGACTGCCAATCTGAGTGACCAAATGGGGTATAGTTCACCATGATGTCAGACGCTTTCACGCCTTTAGATTTCAGATAAGCTTCGAGAATTTTGTTGGTGGTGCGTGGATACACATAATCCGTACCCAACAATGCCCAACGCTGTACGCCTTGATCCATCAGGTAATCAACAGCAGGGATCGCCTGTTGGTTTGGTGCCGCACCGGTGTAGAACACGTTTTTAGACGACTCTTCCCCTTCGTACTGCACTGGGTAGAACAGCACGCTGTTCAGTTCTTCCACAACAGGCAACACTGATTTACGAGAAACGGAAGTCCAGCAACCGAAAATGGCTGATACTTTGTCTTTCTGAATCAGCTCACGCGCTTTTTCCGCGAACAACGGCCAGTTTGACGCAGGGTCAACTACCACAGGCTCCAGTTTTTTGCCCAGCAAGCCACCTTTCTTATTCTGCTCATCAATCAGCATCAGCATGGTGTCTTTCAGTGTGGTTTCACTGATCGCCATGGTGCCAGACAGCGAGTGCAACACACCCACTTTGATGGTGCCATCTGCCGCAAACGCGTGACCACCAAACAAAGACGCAACCAGAATAGAACTTGCGAGTAGTTTCCTTTTCATGCGTATTCTTCCTTAAATGAGTTATTCAGTCATAAACAAACCCTGTCGTGGTATCTGTTCACTTGAAGTATCAAGACAATCACCCTTTGAACAAGCAGGTTAAGTATTGAGAAAAAACAGCAGGCTGAATATGCGCATATCGTGCAGAGAACTACGTCAAATGACGCATAGGTGAATGGCTGATAATTCGATACACTGATGTGGGAGGATGTCTTTCCTCACTTGATCGCAAGGAGTGCAATCAAGAGCTACTTATCATGAATGGAAGCACTGCCTATTATGCAAAAGGTTCCTGTTAATCGGCGTAAATACAATAAGTTAGTCGCCAATGAGATGTTGGAAGACTTCGCGCTGCGCTTTACCTCAAAACGAGCCCGCAAATGGTCTGCGACCTGGATAGCCAATAGCGCACTGGGCATTGTCTCGTTTCTGGTTTTGGAAGCGTTGGGCGGCTCGATTACGCTCTCTTATGGTTCCATCAATGCACTGTGGGCTATCGTTGCTGTATCCGGTGTTGTCATTTTCAGCGGCATTCCCATCTGCTATTACGCATCCAAATATGGTGTAGATATTGACTTACTCAGCCGTGGCGCGGGGTTTGGTTATATCGGTTCCACCATCGTTTCGCTGATTTATGCCTCGTTCACTTTTATCTTTTTCGCGCTGGAAGCCGCGATCATGTCGATGGCGTTGGAACTGCTATTGGGTATTCCGCTGTTTTGGGGTTATATCATCAGTGCAGTTGCCGTGATCCCCCTCGTACTGTTTGGTATCACCAATATCAGCCGTTTTCAGATGTTATCGCAGCCACTGTGGCTGACGATGCAGATCGTTCCGCTGTTTTATGTCTTCAGCCACCCGGATTCACAACTCGACAGTTGGCTGGCTTACACCGGTATGAATCAAAACGGGAATGGCTTTAACTGGTTACTGTTTGGCAGCGCGTCAGCTGTATTACTGGCCGTCATTGCGCAGTTAGGCGAGCAAGTCGACTTTTTGCGTTTTCTGCCAGAGCAAAAGAAAACCGGTCGTTTCAAATGGTGGTTAGCGATGCTATTCGGCGGACCAGGCTGGATGCTATTCGGCGCCGCCAAACTCGCTCTTGGTAGCTATCTGGCGTGGTTGGCCATCAGTCATGGCTTTGGCGTTGCAGAGGCCAGCGACCCGGCGCATATGTACCTCAATGCATTCAGTTATATGACTGAAAACACCAAGCTGGCGCTGTTGGCAGCCGGTGTATTTGTCATTATGTCGCAGCTTAAAATCAACGTTGCAAATGCCTATGCCGGCTCACTGGCTTGGTCGAACTTCTTCTCTCGCTTAACACACAACCATCCGGGCCGCGTGGTCTGGATGGTGTTTAATGTCGTGATTGCACTGTTATTGATGGAGCTCGGCATCTACCAGTTGCTGGAAAAAACCCTGCAAGTCTATTCCGTCTTAGTTTTAGCGTGGATCGGCAGCCTCGTTGCCGATCTCATTATCAATAAACCGCTTGGCTTAAGCCCACCGGGAATTGAATTCAAACGCTCGAAACTGTATGACATTAATCCGGTCGGTCTTGGCTCGATGATCATTGCCTCATCGATTGGAATAGCCGCCCACCTCGATGTGTTTAATGAAGCCATCAAAGCGTTTGCTTCCTACATCGCCTTTGCCTTGCCGTTTATCACTGCACCGCTGATTGCTTGGTTTACCAAAGGCAAATTTTATCTGGTCAACGCCAATACACACAGTCATGTTCATCACGATCACGAACTTACCTGTTCGGTATGTGAAAATGCTTACGAACCGGAAGATATGGCCCATTGCCCCGTTTATGGCGGTCATATCTGCTCGTTATGTTGCTCGCTCGATGTGCGTTGTGAAGATAAATGCCGCCCAAAAGCCACAATACATCAGCAAATACACACACTGTTGCATCCGTTTGTACCCGATGAATTACTGCATAAACTTGCCAGCCCCATCAGTCAATTTTTGATTGTGTTGACCATCGTTAGCAGCTTTATGGCGGCTATCTTCATGATTGCCTACAGCCAGATCCCTTCGCTGGCGCCTGATAACATGCATACGATCACGGGTGGCATGTTCAAAGCGTTTGTGATGCTACTGATTCCGGTTGGCATTATCAGTGGTCTGTTTGTGCTGGCGCGGAATACCAGCCGCAATGCCATCACCGAGCTAAAAGCCCACACCCAACTGTTGACGCATGAGATCAGTGCACACGAAAAAACTTCCCGAAAATTGGAACAAGCGAAAAAATCCGCAGAAACGGCCAATAATGCGAAAAGCCGCTATCTTGCGGGGCTGAGTCATGAATTACGCACACCGCTGAATGTGTTGCTGGGTTACGCACAATTGTTAAGTGACGACCACAAACTGGATCACCAAACCCGTGAATATGCCCATATTCTCCGGCGGAACGGGAAACACCTCTCAGACCTGTTAGAAGGGTTACTGGAGATCTCCAAAATTGAAGCGGGTCGTCTTGAGCTGCAACGCGTTGAATTTAATCTGGCAACCATGCTCGATGAGCTGGCTGAAATGTTTACGATGGAAGCATCCCAGAAAGGGCTTGAGTTTGAATACATCCCCTGCATAAATCTGCCCGTCTACATCGCCACCGACAAACAACGCTTACGGCAGATCCTCATCAACTTACTGAATAATGCGGTTAAATATACTCGCGAAGGGAAAGTGATTTTCCGCGTCACTTACCGCAATCAGGTGGCTCGCTTTTCCGTCCAAGATACCGGTATTGGGCTATCTGAACATGACATCCAACAAATATTTAAACCGTTTGAGCGCATTCAAACGCAAAGCACACGTGCTATTCAAGGCACAGGGCTTGGGCTGACGATTTCTCACGCGCTGGCTAGTCTGATGGGCGGCGATATCTCCTGCCAAAGCCAGCCGGGCATGGGCAGCAATTTCACGCTGACCATGATGATGTCGGCAGTCGAAAGCCCGGTTTCAGTTCCGGTACTGATTAGCCAAAATATTACCGGTTACACCGGCGCGCGACAGACTATTCTGGTCGTTGACGACATTGCAGACCAACGCAATCTGGTGAGCAACATTCTCACGCCACTGGGTTTCAACATTTTACAGGCGAATGGCGCGGCTGAAGCACTGAAGATGGCCGAAAATCACACCATTCACCTCTATATTCTTGATATCACCATGCCCGAAGTCAGCGGCTGGCAACTGGCTATCCAGCTGCGGCAAAAAGGCATTCGCAGCCCTATTATGATGCTGTCAGCCAACATTCATGAGCTGGAAAAAAGCAATGTGCTCGCCAAATATCACAATGATTACCTGAGCAAACCCATCTCGCGGGAGCAACTGCTCACTAAACTCAGCAATTTATTACCCGTCGACTGGCTTTTTGCAAACGAGCCGGAAGATAAACCCGCCGCAAATTCAGATGCATCCGTGGCGCAAACCGCGATCCCTTCCCGTGACGATCTGACCCAGTTGATCAATTATGCGGAAATTGGCTTCATGTCCGCATTCCTTGAAAAACTTGATGAGATCGTCAGGACTGGCACCAGCACAGAGGCTTTTTTCGGTTCAATTCGCAGCGATGCCTCGCAATGTAAATTTGAAAAAGTCGTACATAACCTGAACGAGTTGATAAATGAGCATTATTGAATTCAGTAACATCATTGTCTTAGTGGTCGACGACTCACCCGAATCGCTCGGCATGCTCAATGCCACGCTCAATAAAGCGGGGCTCACCGTGCTAGTCGCGCTGAGCGGTGCACAAGCATTAGCGATCGTGGAAAAAGTGCAGCCCGATGTAGTGTTGCTGGATGCAATCATGCCGGAAATGGACGGGTTTGATACGTGCCAGAAACTGAAAGAAAAGCTCCCTTCCACCCCCATTATATTTATGACCGGGCTTAACGACTCAGAGCATGTTATTCATGGTTTTGAAGTGGGCGGCGTCGATTACATCACCAAACCGGTTGTGCCAAACGAAGTGCTGGCGCGAATTAAAGTGCACAGCCATAACGCCAAACTGGCCAAGTCGGCACAATTTGCCCTCGATTACGCAGGGCAATATATCTTCTGCGTATCAAAACAGGGTCGCTTAGAGTGGGCCACACCCTACGCACAAGAGCTGATCGGCAAGATAAATGGCGATATTCTGGATACATGGAAAAGCATTCAACCCGACATCGCCCGTTGGATCACATCCGAGCATCGGAAAGAGCCCCTGCAACTGAACCAATTTACCCCGCCGATTCAGGCCGAATACGCCGGAGAATATGATCAGCTGCATGCATTGATCCGCTTGGTAACACCGAAAAAACGGGGCACAGAAGAAGATTTGCAACGCGAACTCAACCTCACCAAGCGCGAATCTCAAGTGCTCTACTGGTTGTCATTCGGTAAAACCAATTGGGAAATTGCCACTATTCTTGAAATGAGCCCAAGAACAGTGAATAAACATCTTGAGCAGATCTACAAAAAGCTCAATGTTGATAACCGCACTGCGGCGGCAAGTATTTCACTGAGATTACTGGATTCGTAAGTTAAGAAAAAGCATGTCTGATCAATAGAATATCAATGGCCGCTTAAGGCGGCATTGTTTCTATGACTGAGATAGCGCATAAATCGTCTGTTCCAATGCTTCTAATGCCAAATCAATATCATCGATGCAAACAGTTTCCAGTGGATTATGACTAATTCCGCCCTTGCATCGCATAAAGAGCATACCAACTTCACACAACGCCGCTATGGCAATGGCATCATGTCCGGCACCACTGGCGAGACTCATACTTCGTCCTTGCACTTTGGTCACTGCATCCGTCAATTTCTCTTGCAGGAAGCCCGAACATGGCGTGGCATCTGAACTGTAAAAACAGTCATAACTGAGCTCTAATTGTCGTCGGACGGCGATTTCTTTTGCTGCTTTTGTTATCTCAAAAAGAGCGATATCGCGTTGCTGATTATCTGGTGCGCGGATATCCAGGCTGAATGATACGTCAGACGGAATGACATTCACCGCACCGGGACGACACGCAATTTTCCCGACAGTGGCCACCACCGCAAACTCTTTCGCGATGGATTCTGCAGCCAGAATCACTTCACTCGCCCCCACCAACGCATCTTGCCGTAATGACATTGGTACGGTTCCGGCGTGTCCGGCTATCCCTTTCAATGAAAAGTTCAACCGTTTCGCACCATTAATAGCCGTTACGACACCCAGCGCAAGATCCTCTGACTCAAGTAACGGACCTTGTTCAATGTGTAACTCCAGATAACCAATGAAATCTGAGGGTTTTCGTTTTGCCTGATGAATTTGCTCCGGTACCAGACCAAAATCTCGTAAAGCCTGCGCGAGTGAAATGCCATTGCTGTCTTGTTTACTCAGCCAGTCTGGTTCCCAACTACCCGCAAGACCGCGGCTGCCCAGCAAGGTCACACCGAACCGGACCCCTTCTTCGTCACCAAAACCAACCACTTCGATAGCAAAAGGAAACCGTTTATTTTGCTGATGTAGCCGAGAGACCAGTTCAATCGCTGTAATAACGCCCAGCATACCATCGTATTTTCCGGCATTCCGAACGGTGT
The DNA here is from genome assembly GCA_937866945.1 of uncultured Tolumonas sp. Taxonomy (GTDB): domain Bacteria; phylum Pseudomonadota; class Gammaproteobacteria; order Enterobacterales; family Aeromonadaceae; genus Tolumonas. Next base: position 5,732 of record CALMKU010000057.1, on the reverse strand, counting down.
CAAGATGTGAACCAAGCAACAACGCTGGGGCATTTGGTTCCGTCCCCTCATAGCGCCCGCAAATATTACCAACAGCATCCTGCCAGACCTGCATTCCGGCATCACGCATCCACGCACCTGCAAGCTGATTAGCTTGCTGATGTTGTGCGGAAAGATAGACGCGCGTTAACGCATCCGTCTCTTCGCTGAGAAGCGCCAGTTCATTGCAACGCTCAAAAATACGGATGCCTGCATCCATATCAGACCTCCGTGGTGGCATAAACATCCCATGCCGATTGCAATGCCGCGCCCTGCACGGTTTTGAAACCGAAACGGTTTAATACCGCTTCCAGCGCAGAAAGCGTCGTCAGCACGGTATCTTTACGCGCGTTGTAACCCATGGTGCCAATGCGCCAGATTTTGCCGTGCAGCGGGCCAAACGAGGTGCCGATTTCGATGCCAAAATCGTTGAGCAAGGTCTGGCGGATCTGTTCGCCGTGTACATGTTCAGGAATATAAACGCCTAATACGTTATTCATTTTATGTTTCAGGTTACCGAACGGTTTTAATCCCATGCCCTGAATGCCGGCCAGCAGCGCATCACCATGCAGCTTATGCCGGGCAATACAGGTGTCGATGCCTTCCTGCAGAATGATACGGGCGCATTCACGGGCACCAAATAACATGCTGGTCGCCTCAGTGTGATGATTCAGCCGTTCCGGTCCCCAGTAATCCATGATCATGCCAAGATCAAAATAGTTGGAATAGATGATCTCATCACAGCCATCCTGATGATTTGCATTACGGATCCCCTGCTCGACGTGTTTGCGTTTTCTCACTTCCTCGGCAAACCGATCACTGAGTGTTACCGGTGAGCTACCTGACGGGCCGCCGAGACATTTTTGTAATCCGGCAGAAACGGCATCCAGCCCCCAGGCATCGACTTCCATCGGGTTGCCACCGAAAGATGCCGTTGCATCGGTGTAAAACAGCACGTCATGACGACGGCAGATCTCGCCGAGTTCCGCCAGCGGTTGCAGCATGGTGGTCGAGGTATCGCCCTGCACGGTAAGTAATGCCCGCGGGTTGATCGCGATGATGGCATCTTCCACCATTTGCGGATCAAACACTTCGCCCCATGGCACGGAGATGGTATGCACTTCCGCGCGGCAGCGACGGGCGATCTCGCACAGCAGATCACCAAAACGGCCGAAGACCGGCACCAGCACCTTGTCACCAGGGCGAATCGCTGAAACCAGCATCGCTTCGATGCCAGCGCGAGAGGTGCCATCGATCAGGAAAGTCCATTCGTTACTGGTTTTATATAACGCCCGGTATAACGCCATGGTCTGATTCATATACTCCGTCATCGCAGGGTCATACTGACCGATCAGTTGTGACGACATGGCACGCAATACACGCGGATCAGCATTGATCGGGCCGGGCCCCATCAACAAACGGGCAGGAGGATTAATTTGATCAAAAGCCTGAATATCTAACATGGTCGGATTCCTCTTACAGCACCGAAAACAGCATACGGGCACCGGTAAACGCTAATGCCACCGCAAAAACTTGTTTCAAACGAACAGGGTTTAATTTCTGGCCCAGACGTACCCCTACTGGTGCAAACACCACCGACATAGGCACAATGCAGGCAAAACCGAGCAGATTGACCAACCCAATTGTGCCAAACGGCGCATCTGCGGGAGTTGTTCCTGTCGCCAGCATGGTGATGGCGCCCGGCACAGCAATAAGCAAACCGATCGCAGAAGAGGTGCCGACAGCACGATGTGGCGGATAGCTGCAACTGGTCAGAATAGGAACGCTCAAGGTGCCGCCACCGATGCCAATCATGACGGAGACCGACCCGATAATCATGGCAATGAATGACTGCGCAGCCTTGCCGGGTAATGCAGAGGCAAAAGGTTTTGCTTTTGCACGGAATAACATATTCAGTGAAACCAACATGGCAAGACTACCAAACATGGCGGTCAGCCAGACTCCACCGAAGTGGGTAGCCAGTGCCGCACCAGCCAATACCCCAATCAGCAGGAATATCCCCCAACGTTTAAGCAAATCGCTATCGACATTGCCGCGCTTCTTTTGCGAGCGGATAGACATAATCGAAGTCGGGATCATCGCAGCCAGCGAGGTACCCGTTGCCAGCAAAATGGCATGCTGTGGCGCAACCTCAAAACTCTGGAAGATGAAATAAAGCACCGGCACCATGACGATGCCACCACCCACACCCAGCAGCCCTGCCAGAATACCGGCAACAACGCCGGTCATCACCAGAGCCAACAAAATCGGGGCTACAGATTGAATAAATTCCACGTAATTTCTCCAAAAACTTAGTTAAAAAATTCGCTCGGCGAAGCGTCAGAAAAACCAGTAAGCGCTGCGCCGTCAGAACGGGGATCAGTTGCCAGATCAACCACACCAGCTTCGTTTGCCGAGATCGCACCGGCATGTCCCATCAGTTCTGAACAGGCGGGAATTTGTTGTATTTCATGCCCCCAATGCTGCAGCGAAGAGAGAATATGCTCTGGCATATCCGCTTCGATTTTCAGGTTATGGCTGTTATCACCCCATGTTCTGCCCAGCAGCCAACGGGGGGCAGCAATAGCGTCACGGAGTGATTGTTGCTGATAGAGATGACGCCAGATGATCGCAGCCTGAGTTTGCGGTTGTCCTTCCCCGCCCATGGTGCCGTAAGCTAAAACCCGGCCATCATTGAGATGTGCCAGAGCAGGATTCAGCGTGTGAAATGGCTGAATATTGCCCTTCAGTTCATTGGTGGCACCACTTTTCAGACTGAAACTGACACCGCGGTTATTCCACAACAGACCCAGTTCAGGAATGACCAGACCGGAGCCGAATTCCCAGTAGATACTTTGGATGAAGCTCACCATCCGCCCATCTTTATCGCGGGCCGCCATCCAGACGGTATCGCCCGGAATAGCCGGATTGGGCCACGGTGCCGCCTGCTTCAGGTCAATTTCTGCAGCCAGTTTCTTCAATGCCGGTTCCTGTAACCAGCGACCGACGTCGCTGATCGCCAGCGAGGCATCCTGTGCTTCCGCATTGCGCACTCGAAATGCCTGCTTGGTTGCCTCCACCAGCAAATGCAGTTGCGTAGTTTCATCCAGTGATGGGTCAAAACAGCGATCAAACAATGCCAGAATCAGCAGAGATGCAATGCCCTGCGTCGGTAACGGCAGGTTATAAAACGTACCTTTACTGGTTGTGACCGATAAAGGTTTTACCTGACGAGCGTAGTAAGCGGCCAGATCAGAACGCGTCAGTGGCGAGCCGGTTTTCACTAAGGCTGCAGCGATGCAATCGGCAGTTTTTCCACGATAAAAATCATCCAGACCAACCACACTTAAATGTTGCAGCAGATCAGCCAGCGGCTCATTACGTAATGTTTCACCCACGTTGAGTACATTACCGTTTGGCAGATAACGTTCGCTGAACCCTTCGACCTGACTAAGTTCATGCACGGTTTTACGACTGGCAGCTGCCAGACTTTCGGTCACGGTGATGCCATTGTGAGCGAGGTGCATAGCGGAATGCAGAATGTTATCCAGCCCGATCCCCGCCTGCCATTTTTCACTGATTTCCAGTGCCAGTTGCCAGCCGCTAACCGTTCCCGCCACGGTTAATGCTGCCGAACTGCCACGAGATGGGATCTGCGCAAACCCCTGATCCTGATACCATGCAGCAGAAGCTTGCGCAGCACTGACTCCCGCCGCATTAATGGCAATGGGCTGCTGACCGGGTTCATGGATCAGCCAAAAACCATCACCGCCCAGACTGTTCATGTGTGGATATGCCACAGCAATCGCCGCCGCCGCCGCGACCATTGCCTCTATCGCGGTGCCACCGCTTTTCAGGATCTGCATACCAGCTTCGGAAGCCTGAAAATGAGAGGCGGTAAAAGCTAACTGCTTCATCTCATTTTGCTTCATCTGATTTTTCCTTACCGATGACATCGCTGAACAGTCGTGCTAATGCCAGCAACTGCATGTCGCTGCCGGGCTTGCCGATAATGGAAAAACCAAACGGCACGCCCCCAAGGTTCACTAACGGCAGATGCACCTGTGGTAGCCCGGCCAGACCGGCCAGAGCCGTTAGCCCCAGCAATTTCATGCGAAAATCAGCTAAATCAGCATCGCTGGCACTGCGCAAGGGTGCCAAATCAGGCGTGGTAGGAATAACAAGGAAAGCAGCTTCCAGCTTGGCAATGATTTCTGATTTCCACTGCTGGCACATTTCCTCCGCAAGTGCTTCAGCTTCTGCGGTTAATTGACAGGCCCACTGAAAACGTTCGGCGATATCTGGTGCGAACGCATCCAGATGCTGCGATACCCAAACAGAATGCGTACGGGCAACTTCGCGACCTTGTAAGGTACGAAACGTATTATTCAGTTCACTCAAACGGGCCGGATCAAAATCCCATTCTTTGACAGAAGCCTCACACGCCGCTAACTGTTGCTTGATCGGTACAATCGCGGGGCGAAGCTCTTCCGGTAATAAATCAAACAGTGTAGTGGCCCAGAGTAAATCGACGGGCTCTGATTTGACCGGCGTTTCACCGAATAACTGCACCCCTACCCGTTCCAGCGTGGCCGCATCACGACACAGCCAGCCCGGCGTATCAAATCGCGGTGCCAGCGACACCATATGTTCCGACGATAAACGACCGTGTGTTGGGCGAATACCAAACAAGCCGTTGTAACAGGCAGGAACGCGGATCGATCCGCCGGTATCTGTGCCTAAACCAACATCGGCATCACCACGTGCCACCGCAACGGCACTGCCACTGGAAGAACCACCGGGCAAACGATCTGGGGCCGCAGGATTAACCGGTGTGCCGTAATGGATGTTGCAGCCATTGAGGCTATACGCCAGTTCATCGGTTTGTACCCGGCCAATTATTTGCATACCGGCATTCATTAATTTGAGTAACACAGGCGATGTGGCAACCGCGGGTTCATGGGTGTTCAGCCAGGTTGGGTTGCCTGCCCCGGTTGGATATCCCGCCACATGATAGAGATCTTTGTAAACAAGACGCAGATCGCTTAACGGTCCTTCCTGTGTGACCCTGAAATTATGTGGCCCATGCGGGCAGTAAACAGAAAAATCAGTCAAGTTCATCACTCCAATCCGAACTGCAATAGCACCATTAAACAACTATTGTTTCTTTTAGTAAATACGATGGAACTATTATTTCTTTCCGAGGTATAAAAAATCTGCGTTAGCCGTAAGACTACTTAACGCAGAAGTTTTATCTTTCCGTTAATTCAGGAACTAACCGCCCAGAGAGGGTTCCAGTTCGTCCATCAGATCAAACAAATCGTCAATCGCCTGCACCCGGCTGTCATCCGAGAGTTTCTGCTGGCAAAGGTTCGACATCAGGCTGACCACTGCCATTGCACTGGCATAACTGGCAAATCCACCCGGGCTGATTTGATGACAGGTTAAGGTCCAGTCGGCATGCGTGGCGTGTTCTAATCCGGAAGGATCGGTGACCAATAAACACGTCGCCGGTGACTTGCCCAGCCACTGCATAATGCGCTTCACATTAACCGGACGACGACGCATGGCCACCATAATTACCAGATCCCGTTCGTTAAGCTGACTCAGTTCTTCTGCCAGCGTTTGCCCGGGCTGTGGCACGATATCAACTCCAGTACGCAGTTGTAACAACTGCTGGCGCCAATGCAGTGCCACCGGATAACTGTTACGAA
>CALMKU010000056.1 GCA_937866945.1 uncultured Tolumonas sp. | reverse complement strand
CATTGAATAGTCAGGTGTTACAGGCGATAAAAAGCACACCTTATGCGCTGGGTGCTTATGCGGTGATGTTACCGTCAGCATTAGGTCATGCCGATGACACTTATGCGGGGCAAGGTGATGCCGGTGGTAATGAATCCGGGCGTTTTTCAGTCTATTGGAGCCGCAACGACAAAGGCGAGTTGACACTGGAAAATCAGACGGAAAAAGACATCAATGATTCGTCACCCGATGCCAATAGTTTTCCATCTAATGAATGGTTTACCTGTAGTCTTCGTATTCATGCACCTTGCTTGCTAAACCCCTATAAAGACGTTAGTAATCAGAAAGAACTGCTGATGGTTACCGTGACACAACCGATTGTCGAAGGCGATCAACTGTTGGGTGTTGTCGGCATGGATATCGCAGTTGATTCTTTACAAAATGCGATAAAAGATCTGGATGGTCAGTTATTCGCCGGACATGGCAGTGCCGCGTTGATCTCTTCCGATGGTATCGCAGTATCGGTTAGTGACATGCCATTTATACCTGGCGAAGCAGTAGCGAAGAAAGATGCCAAACTGGCAGAACATCTGAAAGGCTGGTTGAAGCAAGCCAAAGTTCAGGTGAACTGGCAGGGCGAAAAGTTGCAGCTGTTCATTCCGGTAGAAAATGACGGCTTACCAGCCTGGGGCATGTTACTCGAATTCCCAGGTGCCGATGTACTTGCAGCGGCTCGTGACATTAGTGCCTCTCTGGATCAACAAATTAGCAGTGCTATCACACGGCAGGTAACGACCGGTGTGGTCATTACCTTACTGGTTTTATTTGCCATGTGGTGGAGTGCGAACCGTATTGTGGCGCCGATGCGCACAGTCGTGGAACGTTTGAATGAAATCGCCAGTGGTGATGGTGATTTGACGCAACGGTTGCAGATCCAAAGTCAGGATGAAATGGGGGCACTGGCGCGGGCGTTTAACCTGTTCCTGGATAAATTACAGGGTACGATCACACAGGTTGTCGGTGCAGTGGAAGGTACTCGTAACACTGCGCAGCAAGCGAATTCGGTAGCAGGACAAACACGAGATCGTCTGCAATACCAGTTCCGTGAAATCGATCAGGTGGCTGCCGCCTTTGAAGAGATGCATGCCACTTCGGCCAATATTGCCGATCGTGCAGGTCAGGCGGTTGAAGCGGCAGATGAAGCAGAGCATGCCGCACAACACGGTAAATCTGTAGTGGAAGAGAGTTTGCAAGCCATGGATTCACTGATGAAATATATCAGTGAGGCGAAACCTCAAGTGGAACGTCTGGCAGAAAATAGCAGTAACATTAATAAGATACTGGATGTTATCAAAGGTATTGCCGAACAAACCAATTTGCTGGCGTTGAATGCGGCCATAGAAGCTGCGCGAGCTGGCGAACAGGGGCGTGGTTTTGCGGTGGTGGCCGATGAGGTGCGTAATCTGGCCTCCCGGACACAAGATTCTGTTGGACAGATCCACAATGTCATTAATGAATTACAAAGTGGTACCAACCGCGTGGTGACGGCGATTTTGGGCAGCCATAAACAGGCAGATGAAACCTTACACAATGTGCAGCAATCGGTGGGTGTGTTAGAGCAAATTACCCGTTCGATTAGTGTCATTCAGGATATGAATGCGCACATTGCTCATGCGGTGCAAGAGCAAAGTAAGGTGAGTGGCGATATCAGTAGCAGCGTGAGTAACATTCGCGATGTTAGCAGTGACATTACCGGCATGGCCGATACCTCTGCGGATAATGCGGGCAAACTCAATGATCTGGCCAATCAGCAACAAGAGTTGATGTCGCACTTTAAGGTTTAATTCAGAAAACACCATTTTAACATAGTAAAAAGGCGCGTTAATTAACGCGCCTTTTTGTCGATACGAGAATTGTTTATTTCATCTGAGCAAAACAACGTTCAGCGGCCGCCAGTGTTTCCGCAATATCGGCATCGCTGTGAGCCAGTGACAGGAAACCGGCTTCATAAGCTGACGGCGCCAGATAAACGCCTTCCTGTAACATCAAATGATAAAAACGTTTAAATGCATCAATATCACAACGACCCACTTGTTCAAAACGGGTGATTTCCAGTTGGTCAGTAAAGAAGAAGCCAAACATTGCGCCGACATAGTTAACAGCCATCGGAATATCATATTTCGCCGCGGCGGCTTTTAAACCTTCGGCAACTTGTTTAGTTTTTTCCGTTAGCGTGTCGTAAATGCCAGGTTGTTGAATGGCGTTCAGCATGGCCAAACCTGCGGCCATTGCTACCGGGTTACCCGACAGCGTACCTGCCTGATAGACCGGGCCGGTTGGTGCAATATAGGCCATGATCTCTTTCTTACCACCGAATGCACCCACTGGCATACCACCGCCGATGATTTTACCCAGCGTGGTCAGATCTGGAATTACGCCGTAATAGCCTTGAGCGCCTTGCAGGCTCACACGAAAGCCAGTCATGACTTCATCGATGATCAGCAAGGCACCATATTGATCGCAGATAGCGCGTAAACCTTGCAAGAAGCCTGGTTGTGGCGGGATACAGTTCATGTTACCAGCGACAGGTTCGACGATGATACAAGCGATCTCACTGCCATAATTGGCAAAAGTTGCTTCAACAGAGGCCAGATCGTTATAGTCACAAGTGAGCGTATGTTTAGCAAAATCAGCCGGCACACCCGGCGAGTTAGGTTGGCCTAAGGTCAGTGCACCGGACCCCGCTTTAACGAGCAAACAGTCAGCATGACCGTGATAACAACCTTCAAATTTTACGATCTTGTCGCGTTTGGTATAACCCCGCGCCAGACGAATGGCACTCATGGTCGCTTCGGTGCCGGAGTTCACCATGCGCACCATTTCCATATTCGGCATGATCTGGCGAATGGCTTCTGCCATCAGTACTTCGCTTTCGGTTGGCGCGCCGTAACTTAAGCCATTTTCCACGGCTGCCAATACAGCTGCTTTGATGAGGGGGTGGTTATGACCCAGTAACATCGGCCCCCATGAACCGACATAGTCGATATAGCGATTACCATCGACATCATACAAATAGGCGCCATCTGCTTTGGCGATAAAGCGTGGTGTGCCACCGACGCCATTAAAAGCGCGAACAGGGGAGTTTACCCCACCCGGGATCGATTGTTGTGCAGCGGAAAAAAGTTGTTCGGAACGTTGTGTGCTGTTTGCCATGGAATTCCTGTCTCTTTTATTTCGTTGTGAAATAATCAACCGACTATAACGCAAAAGCAGATAAAGCAGAAAACATCTACCAATGATACATTATCGATAATAAAGCGATTTGGGTAATACTTGAACTGTTTGGTCAGGTATTACATAATTCGCTAGTTAAATCGATAAATATACAGAGTCGTTTTTGGCCATAAGCCATGAGAGGTAGTTATGAGTGACGTAGCAGTGCAGTTTCCCATTGAGATGAGCGATGCGGCGGCAGCGAAAGTCAAAGCGTTGATCACCGAAGAGGAAAATCCAGAGCTGAAACTGCGGGTCTATATCACCGGTGGCGGTTGTTCCGGCTTTCAGTATGGCTTTACGTTTGATGAGAAGATCAATGACGGCGATACAGTCATAGAAAAAGACAATGTCATCATGGTGGTCGATGGAATGAGCTTGCAGTATCTGGTCGGCGGTGTTGTCGATTATATCGATGGTCTGGAAGGCTCACGCTTTACGGTGACGAACCCGAATGCCACGACAACCTGTGGTTGCGGTTCCAGTTTCTCTGTTTGATCTCGGTTAAGAAGAAACCCGTCAGGCCATAGCCTAACGGGTTTACCAGATTACTTCTTAGCTTCTTCAGTAGCTGGAGCAGCAGAAGTTGCTGGAGCAGCTTCAGCAGCCGGTGCTGCAGCTTCTGGTTGTGCAGCTGGTGCAGGCGCAGCAGCTTCTTCTTTTTTACCACAAGCAGTCAGAGCTACAACCATCAAACCAGCCAGGATCAGCGCTTTTTTCATCTTGGTATCCTCAGATAAAATTATATTCCCAGTGTCACTTATATACCGTGTCTTGTGATTTTCATCACATACTCCGGTAGTACCATTCTACGCCTACGTTAGCTTGCCCCTCAACTGTGCATATGAAAATAGTCACATATATAGCTATCGCGGTGGTGGTTTCGTCATAAATAGTATCAGGTGATCAATTCGCCGGATAAAAGGCGCCAAGAATTGATTTTCTGCTGGCTCCAGTGACGGCGGGCAGATTGCCCGGACGTCGCTCACAAAAACAGTGCGCCAGCCAGGCAAAGGCAATGGCTTCCACCCAATCCGGGTGCATTCCCAGTGATGCAGTCGAGGTTACTTGCCAATCCGGCAGTAAGGCGGCGATGCGTTGGCACAATAATGGGTTATGTGCGCCACCACCACACAGATACAGACCGGCGGATGCCGCCAGTGGTTGTACGGCTTCGGTTGCAGTGATCGCAGTAAATTCCAGTAATGTTCGCTGAACATCGGCAGCATTAATTTCTGAAAAAGCATTCAGTTTCGTTAAAAGCCAGTCAAAGGTAAATGTCTCACGACCAGTGCTTTTCGGGTAGGGCAGAGCAAAATAGGCATGGGATAGCATTGCATCGAGTAATGGTGAATGGATCTGCCCTGTGGCTGCCCATTCACCGCTAGCATCATAACTGCCAGCGTCATGGTGATGCCGGTACCAGCTATCTAACAACGTGTTGCCGGGGCCGGTATCAAAGCCAAACACCTGTTCCGCATGACCGGGTAAGGCGGACACATTGCTGATGCCGCCAATATTGAGAATAAAGCGCGGTTCATTCTGTTTTCCGAACACGGCCTGATGAAATGCTGGCACCAGTGGCGCGCCTTGTCCGCCCAGTGCCACATCTTTCATGCGAAAATCGCAGATCACATCAATGCCTGTCATCGCCGCCAGCCGGGCACCATTGCCAATCTGTAAGGTAAAACCAGACTCTGGACGATGACGGATCGTCTGCCCATGTGAGCCGATCGCACAGATTTGCTCTGGCGTTATATTGGCCGTTTGTAATAGGGCATGCACTGCGTGGGCAAATTCCTCTGCCACGCGCTGGTCTAATACCCCCATTCGGTCAATTTCATTATCGCTGGGCGTGCAGATGGTATGCAGTTGCTGCACCAGCTCATTGGGCCAGGCTCTGGCATGGGTGGCCAGCAAACGGGGCTGGTCACTATCTGTGCCAAACTCCACTAATGCGGCATCGATACCATCCATGCTGGTGCCTGACATCAGGCCAATATAGAGCGCCATAAGATTGTTCTTCGATAATGAATTGAGTTGTGAGTAGTTTACTTGCTTTTCATGTGGGCGGCCATTTCGTAAACTGTGCCCCATTTGCTGAATGTACTGGAGTAATAGCATGTCCAATTTGGAAACCGCATTGGCTGAGATCAAGCGCGGTGCAGAAGAAATTCTGGTGGAAGAAGAGTTAATCGCGAAATTAAAGGAAGGCCGTCCACTGCGTATTAAGCTGGGGATGGACCCTACTGCACCGGATATTCACCTTGGGCATACGGTTATTCTGAACAAGTTGCG
>CALMKU010000055.1 GCA_937866945.1 uncultured Tolumonas sp. | reverse complement strand
CGTTCCATATATTCCGACATATCAAAGCGCAGCAGTTCAATACCTAACGCTTTGGCCAATTGCAGAGTGACTTCAGTTTTACCTACCCCGGTTGGGCCGGCAAACAGGAACGAACCAACCGGACGACGTTCGTTACCCAAGCCAGAACGGCTCAGACGAATGGCATCGGTCAGCACTTCAATGGCTTTATCCTGCCCGAACACGACCATCTTCAGATTGCGTTCCAGATTGCGCAAGGTATCGCGATCACTCGAAGAGACCGATTTCTCCGGAATACGGGCGATCTTAGCCACGATCGCTTCGATATCCGGCACATTGATCACTTTCTTACGTTTGCTCGGTGGCAACAAGCGCTGGCTGGCACCAACTTCGTCAATAACATCAATGGCTTTATCCGGCAGATGACGATCATTGATATATTTCGCGGCCAATTCCGCCGCTGCTCGCAGTGCCTTATTGGTATAACGCACATGGTGATGCTCTTCGTAGCGCGGTTTTAACCCCATCAGGATCTTGGTAGTGTCATCAATAGATGGTTCCACTACATCAATTTTCTGGAAACGACGCGCCAGTGCATGATCTTTTTCAAAGACCTGCGAATATTCCTGATAAGTGGTTGAACCCATGCAACGCAGCTGACCGGAAGAGAGGATCGGTTTGATCAGATTTGCGGCATCCAATTGCCCGCCAGACGCGGCCCCCGCCCCGATGATGGTATGGATCTCATCGATAAACAGGATCGCGCCTTTTTCGCGTTCCAATTGTTTGAGCACGGCTTTAAAGCGTTTTTCAAAATCACCACGATATTTGGTACCCGCCAGCAACGAGCCCATATCCAGTGAATACACGGTGTTATCCGCAATTACTTCCGGCACATCGCCATGCACAATACGGTAGGCTAAGCCTTCGGCAATGGCGGTTTTACCCACCCCTGCTTCGCCAACTAACAATGGATTATTTTTACGGCGACGGCACAAAATCTGGATAGCACGATTTACTTCGGCATCACGCCCAATCAACGGGTCAATGTTGCCTTCGACGACTTTCAGATTCAGATTAGTAACAAAATTTTCGATCTGGTTAGCGGCTGCTTCTTCGCTCATGCCCTCGCCATCACTGGCATTATGACCAGACTGAGCATCATCTTGTTGCGGCACATCTTTGCGCACACCGTGCGAAATATAATTCACCACATCTAAACGATTGATATCGGCTTTTTTCAGGAAATAGACGGCCTGTGATTCCTGTTCGCTGAAAATGGCGACCAGTACGTTGGCACCAAAAACTTCGTTGTGACCGGATGATTGCACATGGAATACGGCACGTTGTAACACACGTTGGAAACCGAGGGTTGGCTGTGTATCCCGCTCTGCTTCTTCCAGAGGTATCAGCGGCGTGGTCTGCTCCAGAAAAACGGTTAATTCTCTGCGCAGTTGATCAACTTCAGCACCACATGCCAGTAGTGCATCCCGGGCGGAATGGTTATCGATTAATGCCAGCAACAGATGCTCGACCGTCATAAATTCATGACGAGCTTCTCTTGCCGACTTGAATGCCTGGTTTATCGATTTTTCCAGTTCTTTGTTTAGCATGGGCACCTCCCAAACCAACTGACGACAACGCTATGCAAGGTACCTGCTGATCTTCAGGCTTGTTCCATAATACACAGCAACGGATGTTCATGCTTACGAGCGTAACGGTTCACTTGATCAACTTTTGTTTCTGCTATATCTGCAGTATAGACGCCACAAATTCCTTTGCCGTCATAGTGCACAGCCAGCATGACCTGAGTCGCCTTTTCCAGATCCATATGGAAAAAACGCTGTAAAATTTCCACCACAAAGTCCATGGGGGTGTAGTCATCATTCATCAACACCACTTTATACATGGCGGGCGGCTGAATTTTAGTTTTGCTCTCATCCACCGTTTCAGGTGTGGGCGAGACACGCGTTTTACTCATTTCCGACTACCTTTTTCTTTCATTACTACCGAGATAAGAATAGTTGTCAATATACTATTTGAATTAGATCTTGCTTTAGATATCTGCTACTTGACTCGTTAACTTTTTACACTAGATTGATGAATTGATGACCAGCTGAACAGAAGATATCACTGTCAGCAGTGGGATCATCTAACGGCGTTTAAGGTAATTTCATCTCTGAGGACGTAGATGTATGGCTACTGGAACCGTAAAGTGGTTTAACAATGCGAAAGG
>CALMKU010000054.1 GCA_937866945.1 uncultured Tolumonas sp. | reverse complement strand
TGTTCACGCAGATAACGTACTAACATTTCCCGACGAACTTCAACGCTCATATCAGACTCTCTATGCCAATCTATTACGAATAAGATACATGGAGATTTTCAAAACGAAAGAATTAAAACAATTTCATTATCACTTTATTGACAGCGCGCAAGATACGGCTTCACGCACCGAGGGTTCCAGCCCGGAAATCATACGATCAGATAAAGGAATGCGCGCATGGATCAACGCAGATAATGGCGTCGGACGCGCAAAAATAGTCACACCTTTCATAATGCTGGCATCAACAATCAGGCCGTTAGCATCATGTGCTAACACGACTAAGGTTTTGGGTTTCCAACGTGAAGAGGTTTTTCCGATTTTCACTGTACCTTTCAAACTCATGTTTTGCAGCATACGATTAAAGGCGCGCATCTGCAGAAAACCGGTCGCTATCTGCAACGCCCAGGCAAAACCTGCACAAATAATCAACGCATAGGTCGAATCCATTTTTCACCTCGTGTATGGAAAAAAGGCAGTGTAAAAACACTGCCAAACATAACAGGCATCCTCAGGAGCTAAACCGGGACCCTATTTACCCTGAACTTCATAAAACTTAAAACATCACCTGGCCGCCAGTGATATTGATCATCTGGCCAGTGCAATAGCTGGCCTCATCACTGGCGTAAAATTTCAGTACATTGAGTACATCCTGGTAATCGCAGCCACGTTTCAGCGGCACTTTATCAATATAGGTTTGTTCCACCTGATCTTCCGGAATACCTAATTTCTTCGCATATTGTGGCAGCAGGGACTGGAACATCGGGCTCTTCAGCAGATTACCCAGCATCAGTGAATGCACGGTAATATTGTGCTCGGCCAGATCCAAAGCCAGTGACTGGGTTAAGCCAACGCCACCAAACTTGGCCGCTGAATAACCGGAATTGTGTTTTGAGCCTACTTTACCGGATTTGGAGTTGATCTGAATGATGCGGCCACTGTTTTGTTTGATCATCACTTTGGAAACCGCACGGGCACAGAGGAAATAACCAGTCAGATTGACGTCGATGGAGCGTTTCCACGCATCCAGTGAGAACACATCAATCTTCGCTGCCTGTGCCACACCCGCGTTGTAGACCAGCAGGTCGATGCGGCCAAAACGATCTTGAACCGCACCGACCATACGTTCTACATCCGCTTCATCGGTGGAATTCGCTTGCACAGCCATGACATTCGCTTGCCCAAACTGTTCAGCAATGGCGGCCGCAGATTCTTCTGCACTTGCACCATCCAGATCGGCGACTGCTACCTTGTATCCGGCGTCCGCTAAGCCACTGCTCAGGAACGCGCCCAGGTTACGGCCACCGCCAACTACCAATGCCACTTTTGACATGTTAATCTCCTAATTGCTAGTCTCGCTCCCCCCTGCAACGAGCGCCAACTCATGTGTTGCAGAGGGGGCAGTGAGTTTTAGTTATTCGGTTTTAAAGATAAGTTCTGTTCCCAGCGCCAATTCATCAGGGCATGTCCCTTTTACATGTACGGTGCCAGGGTATTCAGCGACACTGCCGCCATCAAATCGGATAGTAATGTGTCCGAGTTCGCCTAGGTTTTGGTTGACCACATCGCCGACCGCTGTGATGGGATAAGACACGGCACCCAACACGAACTGACCACCAACGCTGATCTCACCGGTTAACGGAGCTGCCGGATGAATGAAGCAGTAATCTGCAACATCGGCCGGGGCATTATCGTTAAACAGGATCATCATCTTGTCGCTCAGGGCATCTGCCGCATACTCACCGATCTGAGTTAATTGGGTACGGTACAACATAGTCATTTCAAGCCTCGACTGTTATTACTGATAGATAAAGAACGATACAAACCACGCCAGCAGGACGGTCGGTGCACCGGTTAAGAACCGGGAGTAAAGCACAGACGGTACGCCGATCTGAACGGTTTTTGGTTTTGCTTCGGCCAGACTCAAACCCACTGGGATAAAGTCACACGCCGCTTGAGCGTTGATAGCAAACAGAGCAGGTAGTGCCAACTGCGGTGGAATGTTACCCATACCGATCTGTGTGCCCACCAAAACCCCGATAACTTGCGCGATAACCGCACCTGGGCCAAGGAACGGCGACAGGAATGGGAATGAACAAATTAACGCCAGCGTGATCAAACCAAATGGGCTTTTCGCCAACGGGATCAGCGCATGCGCAATCACATCACCGACACCAGACGCAATGATGACACCGATCAGCATCGAAACGAACGCCATAAACGGCAGAATGGATTTCAATACGGTATCGATAGTTTCACGACCAGCCTGGAAGAAGGTCGCCATGACGGAGCCCATGCCGATCCCGATCTTCGCCAGTAAGCCATCACTCTGCTCGCTCAGTTTTTTCGAGCTGTCATATTGACGATGTTCACTGTGCTGTGCCGCCGCAGGTGCTGCCGCTCTGACCGGCGCCACACCGTCATGCGTTTGCAACTGAATGTCATCAGGGCGTACACCTGACACATAAATGTCTTCGACAATGTAATCGGCCATCGGGCCACTTTTACCGGTAGAGTGAATATTCACCGTTGGAATACGTTTTTTCGGATACAGACCGCAACGTAAAGTGCCGCCACAATCGATGATCGCCACCGCTGTTTCAGTATCTGGCACCGATGATTTAAAACCATCGACTGCTTCCATGCCGGTCAGCTCCACCATACGGTCCACAATGTCAGGACGTGTTCCCGCGGTGATATAAAGGATCTTTTTGTTCTTATCTACTGGGATGGTCAACGGGCCGCCCCAGCCACCATTTCCTTTGGTGATATATAATGCATTTGCCATGATGTCTGCTCCTGAACCTGATTAGTTAGCGTGCATGTGCACTTCGGTGCTAAGACGGATGTTTTGTTGTTTCTCGACAAACGCGGTGGTGAAGTCAGTTACCCAGCCACGGAAGAAGTTCGAGATCATGCCGACAAACAGATAACTGATTGCCAGTGGTGCCAGTGGCAGATGCAGCGTCGTCAGACCATTGGCAATGCCTAAGTACACAAACAATTCACCCGGGTTGATATGAGGAAACAGACCGTTCATCGAATGGCAGCTGTAAGAAGCGGCTGCATAATAAGACGGTTTATAACGTTCTGGTAAGAAGCGACCCAGGCTCAAGGTCATTGGGTTCATGAACACGAATGTGCCCACGACTGGCAGCACCAGATAACGGGTGAATGGATTACCCGCACATTTTTGTGCCAGACGTTCAACACGTTCCTGACCAATAAAACGGATCAGCGCGTTCATGGCCACCATCAGTGAGATCAACAGCGGGAGAATGCCAGTGACCATACTGACAAACACCTCGCCTCCTTTCTGGAATAGTCCGATAAACCATTCCGCTGCATGAATTACTAAATCCATGACGTATTCCTCAAGTTGTTCCATCGTTGTTGAAGAAGCACATACATTCCTGAGGGAAAGATGTGCAGTTCATTACAAGCTCTAAGACTAATTACTGCTGCTCACGTAGCTCGTATATTTATATTTTCACAATGAACGAATAATTTCCTGTTTTGATTTTCACATTGTGATGTAAGTGGCATTTTTAGTTTGAAAGGTGTTACTAGCAAAACTCATTCGATACCTAATAATTATGCTGAAAATGGCTTTTTCATTTCTAAACAATCATAAAAGCCAAATTAAAGCCTCGAAGGAGGCCTAATATTTGTAAAAATT
>CALMKU010000053.1 GCA_937866945.1 uncultured Tolumonas sp. | reverse complement strand
GGAATGGGTAACCAGGCTTCCAGCAATAATGCCGCCAGTAAAATCACTGGCGGTGCATGTAATGCTGTTTGAACCCAAACAGGAATGTTCATGACAACTGGTTCAGCATGGCAACGATCATCGCTGAAGAATTTTTCGCTGCGACTTCCAGATATTCTTCAAAGGTGCTTGGTGATTCAGTGCCGGCGATGTCAGACAGTGAACGGATCACCACAAACGGCACTTTGAACTGATGACAAACCTGTGCAATCGCGGCAGCTTCCATTTCAACGGCCATCATGGTCGGAAAGGTTTGGCGCAGTTGCGCAATGCGTTGCGGATCGCACATGAATTGATCACCAGTGCAAATCAAACCGACACGGCTTTGCAGATCAGGAAATTGATGCATTACCTGTTCTGCTACTTCGATCAATTTACGATCAGAAGCAAATGCAGCAGGTTGCTGCGGCAACTGGCCAGGTTCATAACCAAAGGCAGTGACGTCGACATCGTGGTGCCGCACGTCATTTGAAATGACCACATCACCAACATGCAATTCAGGATCAAAGCCACCAGCGGAACCAGTGTTGATCACGCAGTCTGGCGCAAATCGTTCCAGCAGAATGGTGGTAGCAATGCTGGCCGCCACTTTACCAATGCCTGAGCGCGTCAAGATCACCTGATGACCGGCTAATTCACCGCTGTAAAATTCGCAGCCAGCAACAGTGATGGTTTCACGATTGCTGATCTGTTCACGCAAAATGGCGACTT
The DNA here is from genome assembly GCA_937866945.1 of uncultured Tolumonas sp. Lineage (GTDB taxonomy): Bacteria > Pseudomonadota > Gammaproteobacteria > Enterobacterales > Aeromonadaceae > Tolumonas. Next base: position 3,939 of record CALMKU010000053.1, on the reverse strand, counting down.
CCGGCTCCATTGCGCCGATGATTCCTATTTTCATCACTACCTCGAAGAGTTCGCCATGCTGTGATGGCCAAAATATGTTGTGGTTGATCATAACAATATCCATCTGCAGTGACGAGCCTGCAGCGATGCGGGAAGGCCGCTTTTCCCCTACAATAGCGAGCTAATTTTCAGGAGTCGTCATGCAAATACATTTTTTGGTCAATACCTTCGGTCAGGATCTCCTTCAGCGTTATGGCGAGAAGATCCATAAACTGACGTTGCATGGCGCGTTTACCTGCCCAAATCGCGATGGCACGCTGGGCAAAGGCGGCTGTACTTTTTGTAATGTCGCCTCATTTGCCGATGAAGAGACGCAGCAGCTCTCTATCAGTGAACAACTGACCGCACGGAAAGGGGAGATTGTTCGCGCGCAGCGATATCTGGCCTATTTTCAGGCTTACACCAGCACTTATGCCGAAGTAGCTTATCTGAAAAAGATGTATGAAGAAGCATTGCAGGTCGCCGATATGGTGGGGCTGTGTGTCGGTACTCGCCCAGATTGTGTGCCTGATGCGGTGCTTGATCTACTGAGTAGTTATCAGCAACAAGGCTTAGAGATCTGGCTGGAATTGGGTTTACAGAGTGCGCATGCCGATACGTTAAAGCGCATCAATCGGGGTCATGATTATCAGGCCTACGTCGATGCGGTGGAACGGGCGCGGGCGCGGAATCTGAAAATTTGTACCCATCTGATCATTGGTCTGCCGGGCGAAGGGCTGACAGAGTGTCTGGATACGTTGCAGCAGGTTGTTGCCACCGGCACTGATGGTATCAAATTGCATCCGCTGCACATTGTGGAAGGCAGTACCATGGCGAAAGCGTGGCGCGCGGGTCGTTTGAATGCGTTAACGCAAACAGAATATGTGGAAATCGCGGCCGAGATGATCCGGCATACGCCACCTGAGGTGGTGTTCCATCGTGTTACCGCATCAGCCCGTCGGCCCACCTTACTGGCACCCGATTGGTGTGAGGGGCGCTGGAGTGTAATGATTGAGATGGATCGTTATCTGAAACAACACGGTGCACAGGGCAGTGCGCTGGGCAGCGCCTTTCAATTTCTAGGTTAGCCTTATAGAGGCTAGGAAGCGCGAGCATTACCCGCTATGCTGATCTCGTTGAGTTTTTTCGCCACGAGCATGGGATAACGTAATGCGACAAATCAAAACATGGGTGCAGCTTTACGTCGACTGGATCACCCGCATCGGCATCATTCGATTCAGTCTGTTGTTAGCATTCTGTATTATTTCTATTGCGGTCGTGATCCAAGGCACCATTACGCTGCTGCTGCGTGGCGTGGTCGATGTTGTCGATCTGGTGCGTTCGGTTTTCTTTGGTCTATTGGTCACGCCGTGGGCGGCTTATTTTCTGACAGCCGTTATTGATGAGCTGGAAGATTCCCGCCGTCGCTTGACCGACATGGTGCACAAGCTACAGGTCATGCGTGAACGCGATCAGGCTTTGAACCAGCGTCTGCACAGTAATATCAGCCAACTAAATAGCCAGATCGAAGAAACTCGCCGCGCCGAAGCAGCACGCTTGCGCGTACTAAGCGAGCTGGAAGCCGAAGCGATCCAGCGTGAAAAAGCCCAGAAAGAGCTGGAAGAACAAAGTGCGTTGTTGCGCTCATTTCTGGATAGTTCCCCCGATCTGGTGTTCTACCGTAACGAACGCGAAGAATTCCTCAGTTGTAATAAAGCACTGGAAACCCTGCTCGGGCGCAGTCGCGATGAGATCATTGGTCGCACGCCGTATGGTGTTTACGAGCCGCAAATGGCCGAGCAAATCATCAGCCATGATCGGGAAGTGTTTGAACAAAATCGCCCGATCACTTACGAGTTATGGTTCCCTTATCCTGATGGTCGTCGCGCTTGTTTTGAAATGCGACAAGTGCCGTTTTTTGCCGCCCATGGTGAACGGCTCGGGTTGGTGGGGTTTGGCCGCGACATCACGGAACACAAGCGTTATCAGGATGAACTGGAAAAGGCCAGTCAGGATAAAACCACCTTTATTTCGACAATCAGCCATGAACTGCGTACTCCACTGAACGGCGTGGTCGGTTTAAGCCATATTTTACTGGATACTCCGCTCAATGATTTACAGCGTCAATATCTGAATACCATTCATCTTAGCGCTGTCACGTTAGGGAATATCTTCAACGATATTATCGACCTCGACAAAATTGAACGCCGTCGGCTGAAAATTGCCAACAGCAAGATCGATCTGCGTGTGTTACTAGCTGATTTACAAACCTTAAGCAAACTGATGGTGGAAGCCAAAGGTCTGTATCTGCATTTCGATATTGATGGTGATGTACCGCATTGGATCATGGCCGATGGCACGCGTCTGCGACAGATCCTGTGGAACGTGCTCAGTAATGCGGTCAAATTTACCGCGGAAGGCGGTATCACATTCGGGGTGCAGGTTTCTCCGGCGGAAGAAAACAAAGTGCACCTGCGCTTTGATATTGAAGACACCGGTATCGGTATTCCAGAACACGAACAGCAAAACATTTTCGCCATGTATTATCAGGTGCCGGGGACAAAACGGGCCGTTGGTACCGGTATTGGGCTGGCTATTACGCAACAGTTGGTTGAGGCGATGGACGGCACTATTCAGGTTGATAGTGAGTTAGGGCATGGCTCCTGTTTCACCATTGAACTGGATGTTGCCGTTATAGATGACAGCATAGACGAAACCGAGGTGACACAAGCCCCAGCGATTGCTGACTTGCGTATTTTACTGGTGGAAGATATTGCCCTTAACGTGACGGTGGCAACTGCGATACTGAACAAACTCGGCCATCAGGTTGATGCTGCCATGACCGGCTCGGAAGCGTTAGAACAATTCCAACCGGGTCGTTACGATCTGGTGCTGCTTGATATTCAATTGCCGGATATGACCGGTTTTGATGTGGCCGATGAATTGCGCCGTCGTTATCCTGATCAGTTACCGCCACTGGTTGCCTTAACGGCGAACCTGATTAATAACCAGCAGCAATATCAGCAACATGGCATGCAATCGGTGATTGGAAAACCGCTCTCTTTGGATAATTTGCGCAAAACCTTGAACGAGATTTTTATCGTTTGTTCGCTGCCCGTAGAGCCAGAACTGACCGACGCACAGGAAAAACATTTGCTGGATATTAATTTCCTGCAGGATTTCACCAGTGTCGTCGGGTGTGATGTGATGGCTTCAGCAATCGACTTGTTTGAGCAGTCAATGCCAGAGTATCTCGATATTCTGAACAGTGCACTGACGGCGCGCGACAAACAGGGCATAGTGGAAGAAGCACATAAAATTAAAAGTGCGGCAGGTGCGATTGGTCTGAAGCGGATCTATCAGCTGGCACAACAAGCACAATCGCCCGATCTGCCGGCCTGGCAGGAGAATATCCACGATTGGGTGGAAAGTATCAGTGCTGAATATCAGGGTGATTTGGAACGACTGCGTCACTGGTTGCAGCAGCAACGTTCTCCGGTACAGGAACATCAGGAATAACCGCCAACATGAAGGAAACGGTTTATGCTGCATTATCCAAACTTGCTCCAGCCTGAACGTTATTATCCGGTCGAACCACAATCTTTGCTGGTTGCGACAGAGTTGGATCGAACCCGGATCGTGCAAAGTGCACCGGTTCGGCGTTTGCAGCAAAAAACCCAGGTTTTTCCGTTAGATGTTAAAGCCTCGGTACGCAGCCGGCTGACGCATTCATTAGAAGTGCAACAAGCTGGCCGGCAGATCATTTTTGCCATTCGCCAAATGCGCCGCACTGATTGGGCGGAACAGGCCGTCACCAATCTCATTGAGATGTCTTGCTTATTGCACGATGTCGGCAATCCGCCGTTTGGGCATTTTGGTGAAGCGGTACTGCGTGAATGGCTGCATGATGAACTGGATGGT
>CALMKU010000052.1 GCA_937866945.1 uncultured Tolumonas sp. | reverse complement strand
TAACGGGATTTTTCGGTTTATGCGTGGCAACTGATTTGCACTGATATGGTGCATGATATGGTGCGTGCGCTGGGTTGGAGAGGGGCTAAGAAGAACATCGAGGATGAGATTTGTTTGTAACTAATTGTATAAATTGCATATTTAATCATGGCACATAATCTGCTTTAAGTTGGCGACAACATGAACTGTCAGCGTCGATGCACGGGATTGTCGGGACGCCGAGACGACGGGTCCTGCCCTCGCTGAATCTTTTAAAAACCATGGGAGATCAATATGAAACTGATTACCGCGGTCATCAAGCCGTTCAAACTTGACGATGTTCGAGAGGCACTTTCGGAAGTGGGTGCGCAGGGGATCACGGTCACCGAGGTGAAGGGTTTTGGTCGCCAAAAAGGCCATACCGAGTTGTATCGGGGCGCCGAATACGTGGTCGATTTTCTGCCCAAGATCAAAATCGAGGTCGGCGTAACCGACGATCTGACCGAGCGAGTAATTGAGGCGATTAGTCAGGCAGCTAATACCGGCAAAGTCGGTGATGGCAAGATTTTCGTGTATGACCTGGAGGGCGCCGTTCGAATCCGCACTGGCGAATCGGGGCCAGAAGCCTTGTAAGGCGATTAGTGACCAAATTTTACGTCCTCTCATGATCCAACCGGAGAAAGCTACTGATGAGTAGAGCGATGCAAATAACGAAAAACGGTATCTTGCTTGGATTGCTAGCGGTATTGGCGCCAGCGCTGGCGATCGCGCAAGAAGCTGTGAAACCTGAGCTGAATTCGGGGGATACTGCTTGGATGCTGACGTCGACCGCTTTGGTGTTGTTCATGACCATTCCGGGTCTGGCGTTGTTTTACGCGGGCATGGTGCGCGCTAAGAATGTGCTATCGGTGATGATGCAATGTTTTGCCATCACTGCGCTGGTGACGGTGCTATGGACATTATACGGTTATAGTATCGCATTCGATACGACGGGCATGGCGGCGGACACGCTCAATCTCAATTCTTTCGTGGGTGGCTTGTCCAAGGCTTTTTTGAGTGGCGTCATGCTCGACAGTCTATGGCAACCGGTTTCCACGGCAGCCAATGCGATCCCGGAAACGGTGTTCATGACCTTCCAAATGACCTTCGCCATTATTACCCCGGCGTTGATCGTTGGTGCCTTTGCCGAGCGGATGAAATTCTCGGCTTTGCTGCTGTTCATGGGGTTGTGGCTGACCATTGTCTATCTGCCCATCGCACATATGGTGTGGGGTGGCGCGGGTTCGTTGATCGGTAGTAGCTGGGGTGTGCTGGACTTCGCTGGTGGTACGGTAGTGCATATCAATGCAGGTATTGCAGGATTGGTCGCCTGTTTGGTGTTAGGTAAGCGGAAGGGCTATCCGCATACCGCGATGCCACCACACAACCTTAACTTCACCGTGATGGGTGCCTCGATGCTGTGGGTTGGCTGGTTCGGGTTTAACGCGGGCAGTGCGGTGGCGGCCAACGGCAGCGCGGGCATGGCGATGGCGGTGACCCAAATTGCGACTGCGACGGCGGCGCTGGCCTGGATGTTTTCCGAGTGGCTGTCGCACGGCAAACCGAGCGTGCTGGGCATCGCTTCCGGCGCCGTGGCCGGTTTGGTGGCGATCACGCCGGCTTCCGGCACCGCCGGCCCAATGGGTGCTCTGTTGATCGGCGCTGCCTCTGGTATCGTGTGTTTTCTGACATCGACCAAGCTGAAGCGGGCATTAGGTTACGACGATTCGCTGGATGCCTTCGGCGTGCATGCCGTGGGCGGTTATCTCGGTGCGATTCTGACGGGGCTGTGCGCGGATAAGATGATGGGTGGTATCGGTTTGGCCGATGGCGTGACGCTGGGTGGTCAATTATGGGCCCAATTCAAGGGAGCGACCTTCACACTGATTTACACCGCCGTCATGAGTTTCATCTTACTCAAGATCGTGGATGTGGTGATCGGGCTACGGGTGACTGAAGAACAGGAAACCGAGGGTTTGGACATCGCCTTGCACGACGAACGCGGCTACAATCTGTGACGGTCAGCGACGGACAGCACTTTGTAGGGATTTGCTGTCCGTCCGAGGCCACACGGGGGCGTGGATTTCGGTTATATTTCCGCACAGGCTTTAATTTTGGATTAGGCGAACGCTAGAGGGCATCCATGAAGCTAGTCACTGCAATCATCAAACCGTTCA
>CALMKU010000051.1 GCA_937866945.1 uncultured Tolumonas sp. | reverse complement strand
TACCAGACAGCGCCTGTCATAGCGCTGCGCGCCATGCCCGGCGCACAAACAAAACCCCGCCGAAGCGGGGTTTATCGTTATTGAGCGTCGGTTATATCATAAAGATGATAACGACGATTGAGCATTTGGCCGCCATCCCGCGTTAGAGGGATCCAGCTAATCGTTGCCGATCGCACCGTTGGTTTAGCCAACATCAAATCCAACGGAATTGAGACGTAAACGCCTTTAGTGAAGCTGCCTTCACCATAGTCATTTGCAGATACATCCGTCACCGTTGCGAATGCGCCGACGATAACGCCGCTGTCAAAGCGACGTGACAGATCAACGGTTGCACCGTAATCTTTTGCCAGATAACGACCAACACTGATCTTCGCCAATACATCGCTTTGCAGCGGCAAACGCCAGTAACCCGTCAAATGACCTGTCGCTGTCGTATACTCTTCAAGCTTCAGCGTATTATTCCAGTCACGCTGGCGAACATAGTTCGCATCAATACCTAATGCCCAACTACGGCCAAAAGGTCGATACAACACTTCGCTACCTGCACCGGCATACATCATTTCAAGATAACCGGTATAAGCCTGAGCATACCAATCTGACGTTAAATTACGCATTTCCGTCAGCTGTAAATTGTTTAACAACACATCTGAAGAGGAAACATATTCGCGGATATGAGTGCGAACTCGCGGTATTGCTCCGGAATCGCCAGGGGGGGCCGTGAAGTTAAAACGATCGTAGTTATCAACAGCATTCACATAGACAGTACTGTCAGTTGAAAAGTGCTCATTCCAATGCCAGTTGGTATTGGCGTTCAGGCCAACCTGATACATATAGAATGATTCAGGCCCACCAATAGATTGCGTCAAACTTGGCGATAATGAGAAATCTAGTGGTGATGACGGCGCCTGATAAAGCGTATTGCCCGCGGTTAATTCAGGGTTGACTGCTTCGGAATAAACCGGCGTTTTGTCACCTAAGATGGCTCTGCTTTTAGCCTTCCGGAAGGCATCCAGATCGATTTGATGCTCCTCAACAGGCATATTTTGGCGTTGTTGCTGAATGTGCAGTGATTTCACACTCGGATCAGCATTATTTGCCAGAATAGCGGCTGCACGATCAGTTGCCTGTTGTTCATCCCGATATTTCTGTTGCTCACCGGTCATGATCAGCGTGTCAGATTGCTGCTTGATTTGCACATGACGATAGCCCGCATTATTTTCCAGTTTTTCTGCAACCGCAGACCATTCTGCCGGGTTTGCTTTATCATTGTCAGCAATTACTGGCTCTGGCGCCGGGTCAGCATAATGGATTGGCCGCCATTGATTGAAGTTTGTGCGCAGCGTAAAGCCCCACATAAACGTGTTACCACGCTCATAGCTTAAGTGCATTTCGAGCGGATCAGCGATTTTATAGACGGCACCGATATTAAATGGCGAGTCTTGCGGAATAGTACCCGCAAACTCATGGCTGTAATCATTACCATCATATTCCAGCTTGAAGCGCAGTGGCTGCCATGGCGTCTGATATTCGACACCACCAAAAAGCGCAGCAGCACCATGGAACATCTTGTTCACTTCAAATTTTCCGCCACGGCCAGAAAAGTCACTATTTCTCTGACACCAGGCATCTTTCAATTCACAAAATGGGTTGGATATATTGCCGCTTTCGGCCATATTCCCCCACCCCATTCCAAGAGTGAAATCAAATGGCCCGACACGTTTACTGGCAGCCAGATATTCACTATCAAACAAACCGGTGCCAGTAAAATCGCGCACACCGGCCGAGAGTTGTGGAACCCAGTGAGACTCTTGCCATAAACGCGCTTTAACATCGATCCCTTTATCTTTCTGGCTCTGATTGCCACTAAAATCAGGATCTGCACTGTATAAGCGAGAACGGGTATCGGTATAACGTAATGTGGTTTCTAACCACTCGAAAGGCTGAACAGACACCGACCAGCGGCGATATTGTTCATTATCCCGATAGTTTGCACTAAATTCGCCAACATCAGCCATGCGGGCTGTCGGCATTTGTAATAAACCAACTCCACCAAAATCGCTTTGGGAAATTGAGGGAATATTTGTCTGGCTGACATTGGCCGCAAAGAGGGCACTACTCACCAGACTCAGGCTATATAACCAATTAGCTGATTTGAGACTCATCATTGAGGGATCCGGTTAGCAAGATAAGAGGCAATTTGTTCATTCAGATCGGGCATATTGTCGGGTAACAACGAAGATTCAAAGCCCACAAAAATCATTGAGCCAGAAGAAGGCTCTGAATAAACCCGATTCCATAAGGCCACCGGCATTTTGTGCCATTGACCTTCCGGTGCAATCAGATAAACAAAATCTTTATCGGCACCTTCCTGATATGACCCATCAGCAAGATAATCGGTCAGCTGATAGCCTTCATGAATCGGTAAAGTCTGATTGCCAGCTAATCCGGCAAGTTGCAGCTTAAACGTATAAGGCGCCAGATAGAGCGTATAATTGCCCTCTAACTGCGGGTTAAACTCCTGCCGCAACAGCACCCAATCAGGATCAAGTTTTGCCTGAATCCTTATTGCTACCGGCGTTGTCGTAACCAGCGTCATGATTTGTTGCACAGATTTTACTAAGGCAGGCTCATCACGCCATTGCTCAGCCAGATTCTGCAAATTTTGTAGCAAAGTAGTCCGAACTGATTTCAATGAATCGCTTGAATCATTTTTAGTTATAAGAGCCGATGACCAATCAGCATCCTCAGGGAATTTAAAGCCAGTATATGCCTCGGATAAATGACTACGGTCAGGCACCGAGACTGACTGTATTTTTCCAGCGTAGTTAAATGTGAGCTCTGCCGCCGACACAGACACGAAGCTCAAACACAGCAATAAAATAAAACCAATAGAGTTACGAGTCATGATGTTCCTCATGATGCATATGGCTTGAGGATGGTGAACTGAATTTGTGGCATATAAGGCCCGATATATTGATGACTTTGCACCACAGTGCCTGAATCAGGATCAAGCCAGAATGAATTGGTATAGCAAGTATTTAACGCCGAAACTTTAACCTGCTCATTGATACGAACCAGTTGACGTGGTGTATCGGAAATCATGACATCTTCAATGCCCTGATTACTGAACGTTGACGTTAGGGTATATCCACTTTGATATTTTGCAGACCATAACTCACGATGCTGCCAAGTGAATGCTGCACTATTTTTTATTAGCATCTTACCGTCAGACAGTGGATCCGCATTCGCCGAATCACTGAAGAGTAGATCATTACCAAAGCCCAGTGTTTTGATGACCCGGCCATTGCGGGTAACAATCATATTCCGATCTGCCGTAAACCATTTCAGACTTGTTGCATCAGCAAACCCTAAAACGACAAATGCTCGTGGCGCATCACCGACTTTAAGATAAGCCGATGCATAAGGAATTTTCGCGATTTGTTGCGCAGACATTGTTGCATCAGGCTGCCCAACAACGGCCAGCTTGGTTGTTTCAATAATTGATGCGCTCTGTTGTCCGCAGCCAGAAAGAAAAAAAACAGTTAACAGACACAGACATAGCCATGGCTTGTTATTCATCAGAATAAGTCTCTTAAAATGCCGGTGAGTGAGAAATGAAAAAGGCCACCGCAAGGTGGCCTTTAAACATAACATTAGCCTGCAGTAGCAGTGACCGTAGTTGGCGTGCCGTTATCGCTGCTTGCTGCAGAGACAGCAGCTGCTGCAACTGCAGTAGCCACACCGATACCAACGATAGTGCTAGTACCAACAGCCAGACCCGTTGCAGTTGCACCAGCACCTGCTGCGCCACCAGTACCAGCAGCTGCACCACCCGCTTCTTCAGCTGCGAATACGTTCGCAGACAGCGCCATTGCCGCTGCCAAAACGATTACTTGTTTTTTCATTAAGATTCCCTCTAATGATTGGAAAGCACAACAGATTGAAACACCGCTGCTATTTTTCCAGCAGCCATGTCTCGATCTCAGCGTATAACAAAGTGTTAACGATGTTATTAAATGATGACAGGGGCTATTTGTCACCCTATTTTATGACTAACACGCGTGTCGCATAGTTAGGGGCTGTTGATCTTTGTTGTTCATAGATTAATCAGACCATATTGGCAACCA
>CALMKU010000050.1 GCA_937866945.1 uncultured Tolumonas sp. | reverse complement strand
GCTGACCGTAGTGACAGTTTTCGCGCGACGCCGAAACAGAGAAGATCCTTTCATGTCACAACCAGTCCATTGCTATCGAATACAGATTAAAAATAGAGGTTATCGAGTGTAACATGCTATTTATAAAGGTGAAGAAACCTTACATCGGCTTATCACGGCAGGGTCACGTTATCTTGGCTCTCGTTGCATTGCTCAGCATCCCGGAGGGACGCCATGGAACTTAAACAGCGGCATTTGGAACAAGCCAGCAAGGTTTGCTGACGCCGGAACAAGTTACCCCATTATGGAACTATCTGCAGTCTTTACCACCCGACAGTGCCTCTTTTCGGGCCACGCACATCTTGTTCTATCTGGGTGGTTTGATTGCCATTGCTGCGATGAGCCTGTTTATGACGCTGGGCTGGAATGCCTTTGGCGGTATAGGTATTTTCCTGATTGCCTGTGGTTATGGTGTCGCCGCTTGTCTGGTGGCCGATTGGCTGCTGTGGCAACAACGCCAACCCATTCCGGCCGGATTACTGGCTGCGTTAGCCGTGACTATGGTGCCGCTGGCCATTTATGGTTTACAGGCCCAATTGGGTTATTGGGATTACAACCATACTGAGTACCGTGATTTTCACCGCTATATCGACTGGCGCTGGCTGATGATGGAACTTGGCACCTTATTGTTTGGCGCCATTTTACTCTGGCGTTACCGGTTACCCTTTATGGTAATGCCACTGGCCGTGGTGCTGTGGTATCTGAGCATGGATCTGACCCCGTTTCTGTTTCAAAACGACGATTACAGCTGGCACCACCGGCAACAAGTCTCGATGGTGGTCGGTCTGTTGATGCTGGCCTTAGCGTTTTATATCGATCTGCGCACACGGCATACCCTCGACTTTGCCTGGTGGATCTATCTGTTTGGCGTCATGGCATTCTGGGGCGGCTTATCCATGCAGCATTCCGATAGCGAACTGAACAAATTTCTCTACTGCCTGATCAATCTGCTGCTGATCACCGTCGGCGGGATGATTGGTCGCCGGGTATTTGCCATATTTGGTGGCATGGGCATGGCTGGTTATCTCGGTTATCTGGCGTGGGATCTGTTCCAGGATAGTCTGGTTTTCCCTTTTGTTCTGTCATTGATTGGCTTAGGTATTATTTGGTTAGGTCTGCTCTGGCAGCGCCATGAAGCCAAAATCCAGCACCAGTTACAGCGTCATCTGCCGGCCGCCTGGCGGGAATTGTTGGCGCAACGACGTTGAATAGCTTCCGGCTCCGTCTGTTATCACAGACGGGGCTATTGTTACTTTATCGCCACCTATATCTGTTTTTTGCATAATGATTTCTAATTTTAGACGTCTAAACATCCAAATGTCCGTTGACATGCACTAGGATGACTCGTAGCATGATCGCCTGAGAATACATCGCGATTCAGTCTGAATGTCTATAACCACCTGGTAATGGTGGATTTTTGAGTAAATAACGGTTCCCTTATGATTAAGTTATCTTCCCTGTCAAAAGTGTATGGCGAAGGAAAAAGCGCCTTTTACGCTTTGAAAGGTATAGAACTCGATGTTCCCGCCGGCCAGATCGTCGGTGTGATTGGTGCATCCGGCGCAGGTAAAAGTACCCTGATCCGCTGTGTCAATCTGCTGGAACGTCCCACACAGGGCCGTGTGGAAGTCGATGGTGTCGATCTTACTGCGCTGGACGAGCAGGCGCTGACGCTGGCACGCCGTAATATCGGTATGATCTTCCAGCATTTTAATCTGCTCTCTTCCCGTAATGTGTTTGAGAACGTCGCGTTACCGTTAGAGCTGGCCAACTGGCCAAAAGAGAAAATTACCTCGCGCGTCAATGAACTGTTGGATCTGGTCGGTTTAACGCATCGCGCTAAAGCCTATCCGTCTCAACTGTCCGGCGGCCAGAAACAACGTGTCGCGATTGCCCGAGCGTTAGGCCCGGCACCGAAAGTACTGCTGTGTGACGAAGCCACCTCCGCTCTCGACCCGCAAACCACGCAATCGATCCTGGCGTTGCTAAAAGAGATCAACCAGAAACTGGGCATTACTATTTTGCTGATCACGCATGAGATGGGTGTGGTGAAGAGTATCTGCGACTCGGTGGCACTCCTCGATCAGGGCAACATCATTGAACAGGGCGAAGTGGGTTGGTTTTTTGCTCACGCCAAAGCCCCGCTGGCACGTGAATTTATTCGTTCCAGTCTGCATCTGGAGATCCCGGCACCGTATCGTGAACGGCTGCATAAAACTGCGCGCGACGGGCAGATCCCATTACTGCGGTTAGGTTTTAGCGGCAACACCATTGATACGCCAGCTATATCCCATGCCAGCCGCCAGTTTGGCATTGATGTGAATATTTTAAGCGCCAGCATTGAACAGATCGGACACTCCCGGTTTGGTTTCCTGCTCGTGGAATTGCAAGGTGATGAGAGCGCCCAACAGGCGACTATCGCTTACCTGCAACAGCAACAGATCGACGTCGAGGTATTAGGTTATGTTCACCAGCATGCATGAGTTGTTATTACTGGCGCTGGGTGAAACGCTGTGGATGGTGTTCGCTTCTGCGCTGTTCGGCACCATTTTAGGCGTGCCGTTAGGAATTGCCCTGCATATCACTAAACCGGGACAAATTGCCGCGCATCCGATCTTTAACAAAGTGCTGGGCACCATTGTGAATGTGGGCCGTTCCGTGCCGTTCATTATCTTACTGGTCGCAATCATACCGCTGACCCGCCTGATCATCGGCACCAGTATCGGCACCAACGCCGCGATTGTGCCGCTGGCGATTGGCGCGATCCCGTTTCTGGCGCGTCTGGTAGAAGGCGCACTGATGGAAATTCCAGCCGGTTTGATTGAAGCGGCACAAGCGATGGGCGCCACACACCGTCAGATCATCCGCAAAGTGATGTTACCGGAAGCACTGCCCGGCATTTTAAACGCCGTGGTGATCACGCTGGTTGCACTGGTGAACTATTCCGCAATGGCGGGTGCGATTGGTGGTGGCGGTTTGGGAGATGTCGGTATCCGTTATGGTTACCAGCGCTTTGACCCGGCCATCATGCTGATCACCGTCGCTATCTTAGTTATTTTGGTACAACTGATCCAAAGCATTGGTGAGCGTTTAGTCAAACGCGTTGATCACCGCTAAAAATGAACACTGTAAAAAAGTAAACACGCTGTTGCCGATAGTCGCGCAGTAATCATGAAAACAAGGAGTAAACCATGAATTTATTCAGTAAAGCTATTTTGAGTGCAGCGATTATCGGGATCGCATTAACCGGTTGTGGCGAGAAAAAAGATAACCACCTGAAAG
>CALMKU010000049.1 GCA_937866945.1 uncultured Tolumonas sp. | reverse complement strand
GATCAGACTCAGGGATTTGGATCGTATAGATAGAAACATCCTGAATGAACTGCAAAAAGACGGTCGCATCTCGAATGTTGAGTTGTCTAAACGTGTGGGGTTAAGCCCAACGCCATGTCTGGAGCGTGTAAGACGCCTGGAACGGCAAGGCTTTATCGAAGGTTATACCGCTATTCTTAACCCCCATTATCTGGAAGCCTCGCTGCTGGTATTCGTAGAGATCACACTGCAGAAAGGTGCTCCGGATGTATTCGAACAATTTAACAAAGCGGTTCTTTCTTTAGAAGAAATACAGGAATGCCACTTAGTTTCTGGTGATTTCGACTATTTGTTAAAGACGCGTGTGCCGGATATGTCTGCATATCGTCGGTTGTTGGGTGAAACACTGCTGCGTTTACCAGGTGTGAGTGATACGCGCACCTATGTGGTGATGGAAGAGGTCAAGCAGACCAGTCGTTTGGTCATTAACACCCGTTAAGAGTGAAGCCCGTGCTGTTGCACGGGCTATGTTCATTATCCCGCGTAACAGAATTGTACCTACTTCCTCCACGACCGCTTATAATACGCCGCAGAATTCAAGTCTGGGCTCAGTTCTTTTTTATATTCTCAGACGCATAATTATCGCTTTCCAAGAAGGAGTATAGGTTTGGCTGCTGGAAAGTTTACGCCGATGTCAGGTTTACGGCGCATTTTTGAGACGGGGTTAATAGTTTTAACGGTTGCCGCGTTATTCATGCTGCTTTCATTAATTACTTACCATCCTTCTGATCCGGGCTGGTCGCAGACTGCTTGGGGCGGCAAAGTGCATAACGCTGCAGGTAGCGCGGGTGCATGGTTGGCTGATCTGATGTTTTTTGTCTTCGGGGTATTTGCTTATATTATTCCGGTGCTGGTTGTGATCATCGGCTGGGCTATTTTCAAAGCACCATATCGCTTATTGGAAGTTGACTATTTTGCCTTAGGGTTGCGCATTATCGGGTTCATTGCACTATTCCTGTCGATGTCAGCGATGGGCAGTATGAATTTCACCGATATTCATAACTTCTCATCCGGCGGCTTGATCGGTGACATGCTGTATACCGCGCTATTGCCGATCTTTGGCCAGTTAGGTACCACTTTGGTGCTGCTGTGCCTGATTGCCGCCAGTATTACACTATTTACCGGTTGGTCATGGCTCATGCTGGCCGAGAAAATTGGTGAAGCCGTGACCGGGGTGTTGAGTTTTATCTATACACTGCCGAGTCGCATCGTCGGCTGGTTTGCCGGTAAAGCCGGTTATCAGCGGGTACAGTCGGATGTGCATGATGAGCACGATCCATTTATGGATGATGACGAAGATAATTTCATTCCTTCTCCTGTCGGCGTTAATGAAGACTTAGTGCCACAACGTGCGCCACGTTTTTCGTTCAGTCGCAAACCTGTTGTCGCAGCAATTGACGACGATGATCTCGACGATGCAGGTGATGAGCCTCCGGCTACGACGGAGCGTCGTGAGCCTGAATTTAATCTTAATCCAGTAAAAAATAGCACAACCCGCAGTGAACCTACTTTTACGGCCAGCTGGTCAGCATTAGAAGATGATGACGACTGGGAACCCAC
>CALMKU010000048.1 GCA_937866945.1 uncultured Tolumonas sp. | reverse complement strand
AGAAAGACGCTATAAACGCGGGCAGAAAAATAGTGATCGGCATGATGTTATTGGCCGATCGACATGATGTTATTAGCCAGCAAGAGTGGTTGTCGCCTCTGCTGGTCGAATTTCAATCACTCCATCCCCGATTAACCATTGAATTATTGAGTGCCGATGAACGCCTCGACTTGGTGGCCCACCAGATTGATGTCGCGATGCGAGCTACCGGCGCAGGCGGTTTGCCGGATATGGGCTACAGCGCCCGGCGGCTTACCGATTTACGCTTTGGTTTTTTTGCCACACCGGCATATCTGGCCAAAGCGGGTGTGCCGAGAGCTCCAGAGGCACTGCTGGAACAGGCGTTGATTCTGCGAACTTCCATGCACCACAAGTTGAGCCTGTTTTGCGATGATCCTGAACAAGCACCGGTCACGCTGATGTTAACTCCGCGCTTTAGTTCGAATAGCTTTGCTACCGTACTGCGTTTGACGCTGGCGGGGGCAGGTATCGGTTTTATGCCCAGTTTGATTGCTCAGGCTGCTCGGCAGCGAGGTGAGCTAATGCCGGTATTGGCGGATTGGCAAGGCGAGCGAAGTGACTTATTCATGATCACCTTGGGCGGCCAACGAGCCCCGGCAAAGGTCGTGGCATTCAAGCAATTTATCCAGGAAAAAATAGGCTCATAGTCGGAGGTTCTGCCATGCTGGATACAGAAGCCAGACTACGACGGGGAGGGATATGGCGATGATGGCATTGGTTTTTTCAGTCTGGATCAGCGCGCAGGATGTCCGTCCGCAGGCCGAGGAGAGTTGGGTCACCTTGCCGGTTGGTCAGGTGAACTACAGGCCACAACCGCAAGCCTTGCAACTGTCTCGGGATGGTTCGACATATGTCGCACAACGTGTTGAACGCAGCGAAAAAGGGTGGCGTGCCTTGTTTCATGTCCGGGCAACGGCACCTGCACAGATTTATCTGGATGAGAGTATTCCCCCTGATGCCATATCCACCGACCAGCCCCTTGGAGCATTGGTGTGTCATCGTGTGATGCGGCCGGGTGAAACACTGTGGCATGTTGGTCAGCAGCTAGCTGGTAGTGGTGATCCTTATCTGTTTGTCTTGGCATTATTCGCCGCCAACCGGGAGCTCCTGGACAACAACCCTGATGAGTTACGGATTGGTGATGAGTTGCGTTGCCCCGGAGCTCAGGAGTTTGCTTTTTTTGATCAGATGCCTGAAATCGAACGTCGAGCCACCTATAAACGCCTGCTCGCTTACGGTGAGCGCCTGAAGCGCAATTGATGAATGCCTTGTTTCTGCGACACGCCAATGCTAATATCCGCAGCCGTTTTACCCGAGGCAGCTGGACGGTCGCATCTGGTTG
>CALMKU010000047.1 GCA_937866945.1 uncultured Tolumonas sp. | reverse complement strand
GAGGCCATTTTTCTATCTGAAATAACGAGTTATCGCTTAAGATCCTGTCTATGAGCAGCGCTAACTATCTGAGTGCGCCTTTTTATAATCCTGCTTTATTAACCAGTTATGACGAAAGCGATGATGTTGGGATTCTTTTCCCGGTCATCGGTGTTGAACTGTTTGATAAAGATGACCTGTATAACAAAGGTAATGATTTTTCTGATAGTTATGATAATTATCAGAGTAACGCTGCTTTGGCTGAGCAGACCTTGAATCAGTTGAAAGAGTTGCAAGGTGCTACCGGTTATGTGAAAGCTGGAGCGGGTGTTGCAGTGGCTTTACCGAATGCCGTATTACCAGCCGCATTCTTATTTAATACTTATGCTGATGTTGCCGCTTTTGCTGATGTTGATTCCACAGACTGGACGAATAATGGCAATGTGCTACCAACCAATGAAAATCTCATCAATTCTAAAGTGGTGGCGATGGGGGCTCAGGTCACTGATTTTGGCATTAGTGTTGCCCAAGTATATGAAACAGAAGATGGCTATCAATGGTCTGCAGGTGTTACGCCAAAAATCCAGAAAATTGAAGTGCTAAATTATGTGGCAAATGCGGCGACTACTGACTTCGATAATATTGATGATGACCAATACCGCCATAGCAAATCTACTTTTAATATGGATTTAGGCGCCACTGCTAAGTTGGATTATGGTTTCAGCACTGGTTTTGCCATCAAAAATATCTTTAAGCAATCAGTTGATGCACCAACTGTTGATGGAGTGCAGGCTCGTTATGAATTATCACCTGTACCCACAGCATCTGTTAGTTACAAGTTAGATGGTTTAACCCTGACTGGTGATTTAGATCTGTTGGCGCAAAAACGCTTTACTAAATTAAGCGGTACCAGTAATGCATTTAACGCTAGTGATGATGATCTGCAGATGGCCGCTTTAGGCGCTGAATTGGATCTGTTCGGTTGGGCACAATTACGTGGTGGTTATCGCCATGATTTGAAAGACAATCAGGGTGATGCGTTTACTGCTGGGTTAGGTTTCTCTCCATTCTCTGTTTTCCACCTCGATATTGCTGGGATCTACGCCGGAAGCAATGAGTTTGGTGGTGTGGTTCAAACTTCGTTTACATTCTGATCAGTTATTTTTACTCAGGCTGTTGTTAAGGCAGTCTGAGTTTTCTTCATGCATTATTTCAGTTAATCCATTTTTTATGAAAGATAGCGCCAAAATTACACTATGTAACCGGTTTATCCGGTAAAATACCTGCAACTTTACTACTCCGGATATACCCATGTATAAGCTAATTGCACTTGATATGGACGGCACATTGTTACGTGGCGATGGTACGATTTCTGAACGCACTAAGAGTGCCATTCAACAAGCCCGGCAGAAAGGGGTGAAGGTGGTGCTGGCTTCTGGTCGTCCGATTGAAGGGCTGGAGCGTTATCTGACTGAGCTGGGTCTGACTACCGATGATGATTACGCACTGAGTTATAACGGCGCACTGATTAAAAACGTGGGCACCCGAGAAAATATTTGTAGTCAGTTGATCAGCGGCAAAGATCTGCATGATGTGTATGCCGTGAGTCAGCAGATTGGCGTAAATACTCATGCGTTTTCTACTGAACTCGGTTTGATTTCACCTAAACTAAGTCATTACACCGCTCATGAGCGCGATATTAATGGTATTCCTCTGACACTAATCGATTTTAACGAACTATCAGAAGATCACCCGATCGTAAAAGTTATGTTAGTCGATGAGCCGGAAATTTTATCGCCGGGTGTTGAGCAAATTCCAACCGATTATTACGACCGTTTTACCGTAGTGCGCAGTGCGCCATTCTTTTTAGAGATCCTGAACAAGAATAGTAATAAAGGGAATGGCGTTGCTATGCTGGCTGATTACTTAGGCATTACATCGGCAGAAGTTATTTGTGTCGGGGATGCGGGTAATGATATCCACATGCTGGAATATGCTGGTTTGTCAGTGGCAATGGGCAATGCGTTTGATGACATTAAAGCTATTGCCGATTATGTGACCCACTCTAATGAAGAAGATGGTGTGGCACATGTGATTGAGAAATTTATCCTAGCTTGATAAATGACTCGGCAGCCTGCTTTCACGCCGGAAAGCGGGCTGCGATAGATCTAAATACACCTTCAATATCGATAAATGCATCGAGCACTTCCGGATCAAACTGCGTTCCCCGTCCTGCCGCAATAATAGCGACTGCTTCCTCGTGTGAGAACGGGGGTTTATAAACGCGTTTATTGATCAGGGCATCATATACATCTGCAATTGCCATGAGTCGTGCCGGCAGGGGGATTGCATCGCCTGCCAGCCCTTGTGGGTAACCTGTACCATCCCAGCGTTCATGATGTGAATGAGCAATCTGCTTAGCAAATTGCAGAAAATCGACCCGCATGCCGCATTGGTTTTCTGCCTGAACAATGGCGTCTAAGCCCAACGTGGTATGTTGTTTCATGAGCTCAAATTCTTCAGCGGTCAGTGAGCCCGGTTTTAATAAGATACTGTCAGGAATGCCGACTTTACCGATATCGTGCAATGGCGCTGATTTATACAGCAGATCAATATTTTCTTCAGTCAGCAAAGCAGCAAAGTGTGCGTGAGACTGCAGCCGCTCAGCGAGTGCTTTAACATAGGTTTGAGTGCGGCGAATATGGCCGCCGGTTTCGTTATCACGCGTTTCCGCTAACGATGCCATCGCCATAATGGTGACATCTTGCATGGCATGTAATTCTTGCGACTGCCGGATGATCTCTGCGGTACGGCGCTCGACCTCTTGTTTCAGGTAATCATTTTTACTACGTAAAAAATCTGCCGCATCTTTTAACGCCAGGTGCGTTTTTACTCTGGCTTTGACAATCGGTGGACTGATTGGTTTGACGATGTAGTCAACTGCACCCAATGCGAGACCTTTTTCTTCATCAACGGTGTCAGATTTGGCGGTCACAAAAATAATTGGAATGTGTTCTGTCTGCGGCATGGCTTTAAGGCGACGACATACCTCAAAACCATCCATATCCGGCATCATGACATCAAGCAAGATCAAATCTGGTGGGGTATCAGAAAAGGCGATCCGCAACCCGCGTTCACCACTGTTTGCACCTTTAACTTTATAGTTATCTCGTAATATTTCATTCATTAGCATCAGGTTGTCGGCAATATCATCAATTACCAACAGGGTGCGTTTATCATGCTCATTTTGTTGCATCCCGTGTTCCTTATAATTGTTGCTCAATGCGATTGGCTTGCAGTTTGGTCAGTAAAAATAAGGCATCATCAAATTCAAATGCGGAGATTGCATTGGCCAGCAGAGTTAATTGCCCGGGAAAAATGGTTTCTAAATATTCACGTTGATTACGAAAAAGCGCGGCGGCTTCTAAATCATCCTCGCTCAATAAAACCTGCAATTGTTGTAGCGTTGTTTCCAGAGCAATTGAATCGGTAATGGGCTGATTGGTATTGTTTTTAATAGGAACAGATTGTTCGGTTACATGCTTAAAAGCTGCTGTTTCATCGGCGGCGCGCGATAGTGACGTCGATAACATCGTGTCAGCCGTTGTAGATGGGAGAGCCGCCTTGGTTAACAAAATAGTAAACCAGAATATGCTGCCCTGACCATAAATACTCTCTACACCGACTTCGCCACCCATTAACTCAGCCAAGCGCTGAGAGATAGCCAGACCTAATCCTGTGCCACCATACTTACGTGTGGTTGAGGCATCTGCCTGCTGGAAACTCTGGAACAGATGCTGTTGCTGCTCAACAGTTAAACCGATGCCGGTGTCTTGCACAGAGAACCGTAACTGCACTGCTTCTGTATTCATGTGCGGCATGGTTACACGCAGTGTAATGTGGCCAGTGTCCGTAAACTTAATGGCGTTGCTGGCATAGTTCAGCAGGATCTGTTTTAGTCGCAGTGGATCACCGATCAGTTGTTGCGGAATTTGCTCGCCGATTTCGACCTGCAGCATTAAGTTTTTTGCTTTGGCTCTTTGGTCGATTAAATCAGTTACTTCCTGAATTAAATGATTTAATTCGAACGGTGTTTGTTCTATATGCAGTTTGCCCGCTTCAATTTTAGAAAAATCGAGGATCTCATTAATAATGGCTAACAGATGTTCGCTGGCACCTTTAATTTTTTGCAGATAATCCCGCTGTTGTGTCGTCAGTTCTGTTCCTAACGCAAGATGAGACAGACCTATAATCGAATTCATGGGCGTGCGGATCTCATGGCTCATATTGGCCAAAAATTGGCTTTTCGCCTGGGTGGCTGCTTCGGCTTCTTCCGCGCGTTGCTGTAATTGTGTATTCAGTTCGGTGATCTGTGCCGCGCGTTTGGCAACCAACTCTTCGAGATGATCCCGGTGCAGCTCCAGTTCAGTCTGTACACGCTTGAGTTCGGTTATATCTTCTTTGGTCGCCAGATAATGGGTTATTTGTCCGTCCGGTTGCCGGATCGGGGCGATACGGGCGAGTTCGTTGTAAACTGAACCATCTTTACGCCGGTTGATAAACTCTCCGCTCCAGATATGTCCTTCGGTGAGTGTTGCCCACATCGCATCATAGGTCGCTGCCGGAGTCAGATCTGATTTTAATACTCTGGGATTTTGACCCATTACTTCATTACGTTGCCAGCCGGTGATGCGCACAAAAGCTTCGTTGACATACTCGATATTGCCATTCAGATCGGTGATTACGATACTGCCTGGGCTTTGCTCTACGGCCATGGATAACTTGCGTAGTTGTTCTTCGGTTTGTTTCTGATGGCTGATGTTGCTCCAGATCGAAGCGAGGCATCGTCTGCCGTGAACGGTAATGGGTCGTGCACTGACCAAGAAGTCAATGATTTCACCATTTTTCGTTCTATGGCGTGCTTCAAAATCAGTGGCATTCGAATTGGACAGTGATTCCAACAGCGCATGTAATTCATCAATACTGGAGGAAATGTCAATATCCGCAATGCTCATCTGTTCAAACTCTTCCCGGCTGTAGCCGAGGAGCTGATGTGCAGCAGTGTTAAACTCCAGAAATTGCCCGGTATTAGCATCAACCAGACCAATTGAGTCAGCAGCCTGTTCGACTATCGCACTGTAGATCTCCCGACGTTCATACAGTGCATTTTGCATTTTACGACTTTGCGTAATATCGCGACCAACACCGACCACGCCGAGCAAATTTCCCTGAGAGTCTCGCATGGGGGTTTTACTTGTTTCGAACAAAATTGAACGACCGTCGCCGGATAAGGCCCATTCTTCGTTGATGCAGGTTTTATTGGCCACAATGGCTTCATGATCTTTTTGTCGGAAAAACTCAGCACGTTCGACGGCGAAAAAGTGGTAGTCATTTTTGCCAACTAGCTCGGCTTCAGTCACCCCAAACAAACGTTCGAATGCGTGATTACAGGAAAGAAACGTTCCGTTTAAATCTTTGGTCCATACCGGATCGGGAATAGCGGCCTGGATATTCCGTAACAGAGTACGCTCTTTTTCAATGGCAATATGTGTGGCGGCTAATTCAGCGCGTGCTTCATCCCGCGCAGTCAGCAACGATTGCTGATACCGTTCACTCTGGCGGCATAACTCAATGGATTGGTGCAAATGCGCCAACACCGGTTGAAAAATTTGCGTAAATGGCAGGTCGGTTTTCGGTGGCTCTGGAGAGAGCAAAAC
>CALMKU010000046.1 GCA_937866945.1 uncultured Tolumonas sp. | reverse complement strand
AACGGATCCTGACACCGTTTACAGGTTTGGCGAATCGTGAGTTACCCATTCCCCGACAGCACCTGTATGCCATCATAATGCTGGCCTGTTTTTCAGTTGCCAGTATTACTCTGTTACCGCCTCCGGGCGAGTTGCTTTCAGATAAACCGATCCCAGTTTCTGCAGAAGATCTTTCTGTCGATGCCGAATTGAGTAAGCAAGCTGCTGACACTGAATTCGTTGCTGTGCCAAATCAGTCTCTATTAGACGACAGCGATGACATCAGTGATGGTCTCAGCGACGGCATGACTGATGGTATCACCGCTTCCACTGGCGAACTTCAAGTAATGGATTACACCGTCAAAGATGACGATAACCTCTCTTATATCTTTAACACACTGAACTTGTCGCCAATTTCGCTACAAAAGCTGGTTGCTGTTGATATCCAAAACTCACTGGTTCGTCTGAAACCCGGACAAAAGATTTCTTTCTATCTTGATGATGAAAACGTCATCCAAAAATTATCGATCCCACTGGAACTGGAAAAACGTGTCATCTTCGAACGTAAAGGTGACGATTATAAATCCCGTATTGAACAAAGTGATGTTGCTGACGATAGCAAGCAGGAAAGCGTAAGTGCGACTGATGCGGATACGGCAGTAGATGAGAGTCATAAAGCAGATTCTCAGGCCACCTCAGCTGAACAAGCAAAAATCAGTAAAAAAGAAGCAGCCAGAATTGCGGCTGAAGAAAAAGCAGATAAAAAAGCCGCTGAAAAAGCTAAAGCTCAGGCTGCAGAGAAGAAAGAATCTGCTCGTCCGACTATTCGTCCAACTCGTGTATTACGTGGCACCATTGCCGGCTCTTTTGGCAACAGCGCACGCAGTGCCGGGCTCAGTGCTGGTCATATTCATCAGGTAGCCCGTTTGTTTCAAGGGCAAATTGATTTTCGCCGAGACCTGAAGAATGGCGATACATTCAAAGTCTTATTTGATCGGAATGCCATTGCCGGAAAAGCTGGCAGTGATGCCCGTGTATTAGCCGTGTTGATCACAGCAAAAGGCAAAACGTATTCTGCTTTCCGTAGTGCAAATGATAACCAGTTTTATGATGATGATGGCAGCAGCCTTAGTCTGACGAAAAGTGGGAAATTCATGCGTTTCCCGATCCCTTCATCAACAAAAATCAGCTCAGGTTTTAACCCGCATCGCCGTAATCCTGTTACTGGTCGCGTGATGGCACACAATGGTACTGATTTTTCGGTCCGAGTAGGTACGCCTATTCAAGCGACTGGTGATGCAGTGGTCGTTAAAGCGACACGCCATCCAGATATGGGGATCTATGTCGTGCTGCGTCACAGCGGTCGTTATAGCAGTGTGTACATGCATATGAGTAAATCAATGGTGAAACCGGGCCAGAAGGTCAAAATGGGGCAAGTCATCGGGTTATCTGGGAACACCGGACGCTCAACCGGCCCGCACCTGCACTATGAATTTCACGTGAATAATCGCCCTGTGAATGCAATGCGTGTCGATTTGCCAATGAATGAACCGATGCAAACCAAAGCACGCAGCTCTCTGGTCGCAAAAATTAAAGAATACAAACGGATGTTGAATGCGAGCTGATGATTAAAACTATGTGATTAAAAAGACCAGCAAGAATGCTGGTCTTTTTGTTTTTAGACCAAAGATATTTCAGGACTGGTGATAAGGCACAGAAAATTGATGCACGGCATCAACAAACGTTTTTACCCGTTCCGGCTCAATGTCTGGAGTAATACCATGACCGAGGTTAAAAACATGGCCTGATCCATGACCATACTGACTCAATATTTCCTGCACCTTCGATGACACTAATGCATCATCACCATACAGTACAGCCGGGTCCATATTTCCCTGTAGGGCAACTTTATCACCGACCCGTTGTCGGGCAGCGGTCATATCGGTAGTCCAGTCTAATCCTATCGCATCGCAGCCAGAAGCGGCGATCGCCTCTAACCACTGGCCACCACCTTTGGTAAATAAGGTAACCGGAATGATTCGGCCTTCATGCTGGCGATTAAGACCCTGTACGATCTGAGTCATATATTGCAAAGAGAAATGCTGGTATTCCTGATGCGGCAACACACCACCCCAGGTATCAAATATCATTAACGCATCCGCACCTGCCGCGATCTGAGCATTCAGATACTGCGTCACGCTGGTTGCTAACTTGCTCAGTAATCCATGCAGTAGCTGTGGTTCCCGATACATCATCTGCTTGATACGAGCGAATTGTTTGCTGCTGCCACCTTCCACCATATAGGTCGCCAGTGTCCACGGGCTACCGGAAAAGCCAATCAATGGAATTTTCTGTGCCAATGCTTTTTTAATGGTGCGAACCGCATCCATCACATAGCGTAACTCGCCTTCTGGATCCGGCAATGGCAATGCATCGACATCGCGCTGATGCTGAATAGTCTTGGCAAATTTAGGCCCTTCGCCCGAACCGAAGGTCAAGCCCAATCCCATCGCATCCGGGATGGTCAGAATATCGGAAAACAGTATCGCGGCATCCAGATCATAGCGGCGCAGCGGTTGCAGCGTGACTTCGCAAGCCAGCTCTGGCGTCTGACATAAGGTCATAAAATCGCCGGCCTCGGCACGCAGTTGACGGTATTCCGGCAAATAACGCCCAGCCTGACGCATTAACCAAACGGGGGTGCGATCAACAGGCTGACGCAGTAAAGCTCGCAGGTAACGATCGTTTTCTATCTTAATCATTTATCTGTTCTGGTTAGTCGATATCAGACAATTCTAACATTCAGATGGTTAACATGCTGCTAACAATCAATAAACTGTTCAAAGCATAGACGAGACAGCTCAGGAAAAGAGACATGGTTAACAGTTGTTAACTTCTGTGGTGTGTCATTTCTATCAAAGGTCGCACAATGGGTTCAGAACGGAATGAATACGCCAGATAGTAAACCAAGGAGGCAACATGCTGGTTACTCTTGATAAAATACGCCAACAAGTCGCCGGGAAACACCCTGCTATAGACTCATGGCTGGATGTCCGCCGTAATTTGTTAGTCGAATATATGCAGTTGGCCGGGCTGATGCCGCCATACCGGAAAACACAACCCAGCAATGAAGCATTGTCTGAGTTCTGTGGTCATCTGGTTGACTATATTTCCGCCGGACATTTTGAGATTTATGAGATCCTGATTGCCGCCTATGAGCAGCAAGGAAAACATATCTCGCTAACTAACAAATTAATTGATCGCATTCAGGACACAACCGAAGCAATCCTTGATTTCAATGAACGTTACAGTGAAGTCAGTGATGAAGATATGCCAACGCTGGATGCCGATCTCAGCCAGTTAGGCTTAACGTTAGAAGAGCGCTTCAAACTGGAAGACCGGTTAGTGCTAGTGCTGAATGTATTAGGTGACTCAGAACCTTCAGAAAAATCGGCAACAACCGCCTGATTTCAACGGTTGAGCATGTTACAGTCAAACTAGTCTATTTTGCAGGTAAGGGAGATCGACAGAGAATGATTGAACGACGCCGTTTTTTCCGGGTGGTATATTCCACACCAGCCCAACTCCAGCAAGGAGAACAAGTCTGGTCGACAACTTTGCTGGATCTGTCGTTACAAGGTGCATTACTGAATCGCCCGGCTAACTGGACACAGCAGAACAACGGATTATTTACGTTATCATTCACGCTGGCTGATTCAGATATTGAAATCAGAATGGAAGTTGAATCGACACATTTGGATGAGCAAAAACTCGGGGTTTACTGCCATCATATCGATATCGACAGTGCATCCCACCTGCGCCGACTCATTGAGCTGAACGCCGGCGATACGGAATTGTTGTTACGTGAATTTGCTCATTTGTTGGAAGATCATCAGGAACATGAGCAGCCCCACACCCCTTCCGATTCAGAGTAATTCGATCGCTTCCTGCAAACAGGTCACTGGCATTATTTTCATGCCGGTGATTTCATGTTTTGGCATATTCGCTTTCGGAATAATTGCCTGACGGAAACCATGTTTTGCCGCTTCCTGCAAACGCTCCTGCCCTGATGGTACTGGGCGGATCTCACCCGATAAGCCGACTTCCCCGAAAATAATCAGATCTTTAGGTAACGGGTTATCACGGAAACTCGAGACCATTGCAGCGATCAACGCCAGATCGGCACTAGTCTCTTCCACTTTGACCCCACCAACGACGTTGATGAACACATCCTGATCGGACATCTGAATACCGCCATGCCGGTGCATAACAGCCAGTAACATCGCTAACCGGTTGTGTTCCGCACCCACAGCCAGACGGCGCGGATTCGCTAACTGTGAATAATCGACCAGCGCTTGTAACTCCACCAACAAAGGTCGTGTGCCTTCCCAAATTACCATCACTACGGAACCTGGGCTTTCCGCTTCGCCCCGATTAAGGAAAATAGCCGATGGGTTACTCACCTCTTTCATGCCCTGCGACGTCATGGCAAATACACCCAGCTCATTGATCGCGCCAAAGCGATTTTTCTGGCAACGTAGGGTTCGATAACGCGAATCGGCATCACCTTCCAGCAACACCGAGCAATCGACACAATGCTCTAATACTTTCGGCCCGGCCAGCGCACCATCTTTTGTGACATGCCCAACCATAAATATGGCCACTTGGTGCTGTTTGGCGAAACGCGTCAGATGCGCAGCACTTTCCCGCACCTGAGAAACTGAGCCAGGAGATGAGCTGACATCCGCAACATGCATCACTTGGATGGAATCGATAACCATCACTGCTGGTTTTTCCTGCAAGGCTAGATGACAAATCTGTTCCACACTGGTTTCGGACAGCATACGCAATTTATCGTTTGGCAAACCAAGACGATGTGCCCGCATCGCAACCTGTTGCAGTGATTCTTCGCCCGTCACATAAAGCACTGGCATGCGATCAGCTAACGAACACATGGTCTGCAGTAGCAAGGTACTTTTCCCCGCCCCCGGATGCCCGCCGATCAACATTGCCGAACCGGGGACAATTCCGCCACCCAGCACCCTATCCAGCTCTTTGTAACCGGAACTGATGCGAGGCAACTCGGCCAGCGAAACCTCGGCCAGTGTCTGCACTTTGCTCGTCAGCTCACCGGCATATCCGGTCCGCTGCATTTTATTGGTGGTTGCTGATGGCCCAAGACGGATTTCTGTGATGGTATTCCACGCCTTACATTCGCTGCATTGACCTTGCCAACGGGCTGATTCTGCACCACATTCATTGCAGACGTAGGCTACTTTACTTTTTGCCATCACAGATCCTTTTCAAGAAATTGGCTATTATGTCGATATGGGATATTGATGATAACAATAATCAGCTCAGGAGTGGGCAGTTCATGGAATCGCCACTGGCATCTGCGATATTAGAACAGTTACAACCCCTGTTTGTTGAACCAGATTTTGACACGCTGTTTAACCGCCTGACAGAAGGTGAAAGTAAGAGCGCACGTTTTTTATTGAAAATGGAATTAAACCGACTCTGGTCGCCGTGCATTCGTATTATGGACATGCGCAGCAAAGGTTATCCCTGTCAGATCGTGCAATATGGCGGTATCCAGCATTATCTGGGCGAACACGACAATAAGATCTTTCAGGAAGCCCTGCAACGCTACCAGCAGCGATATACCACTGGTGTCTATGAAACGGTTATCGCGAATGCGAAACCACAGCACAATCA
>CALMKU010000045.1 GCA_937866945.1 uncultured Tolumonas sp. | reverse complement strand
GATCCTGATCTGGGGCTACAGTGCAGTCCGAGGGTTTCAGCTTTCGTTACGGCATGTTGATTATCTGGTAAATCCTTCACCTTTTAATACCTGTAGCGTCTTTCCTGATTTTCCAGTCTGGTTGCCACTCGATTCGTGGGCTCCCTGGTTCTTTGCGGCCTATGCCGATTGTGCCGAACGACAGTGGTCATTTCTCGGCTGGGAGCTGCCTCAGTGGTTGGTGCCGATCTTTGCGCTGTATCTGACGACTTGGCTGGTGATCCTGATTGCAAATTTGGCGCAAAAGGGGCGCTTTGGCACCTGTGTTGAATAAATGGCCAGAGCGTGAGCGGCACTAAATATTCCATTGCATAGATATCAACATCGATAGGGAATAAAGGAGAGATATATGTGGATGCGTACTGGGTTACTGATCGGCGCTTTGTTGAGTTGCCTGAGTGTCTCGGCCAGCGAGTGGCTGATTGATGTGCGGACTGCCGAGGAGTTCTCGGCCGAGCATGTGGCTGGCGCTAAAAATATCGAGTACCAGCAAATAGTGCCGGCAGTGGCCAAGCTGGGGATTGGCAAGCAAGAGCCAATTCAGCTCTATTGTCGCTCGGGTCGTCGAGCTGAGATTGCGCGGCAGGCGTTAATGCAACACGGTTTTCAACGGGTCACCAACTTGGGCTCTGTAGCTGCTGCACAAACAAAAGCGCAAGGCCGTGAAAATTAATAAATAAATTTGATGTCGCAACCAAAACTCATCATCAAACGGTCAGAAATGGGCATTAAATCAATAACCTGTTGTGTTGCATCAATAATTTGTTGATGTTCAACGTTGCCATACTTCCTGTTGTTTATTTGCTGAATATGGCATACGCTACATTGTGCATAAGCAAACGCTAATGGAGATTCAATAATGAGTAAACAAGTAATTGATATCGGTATTTCTGAGTCAGCTCGGTTGGATATTGCTGAAGGATTGTCCCGACTCTTGGCGGACAGTTATACCTTGTATATTAAAACGCACTACTACCATTGGAATGTTACCGGGCCAATGTTTAATAGCTTACATCTGATGTTTGAAAACCAATACAACGAATTAGCTCTGGCGGTAGATCAAATCGCGGAGCGAATTCGCTCATTAGGCTGTTTTGCTCCAGGGACATATCATGAATTTTCACGCTTGACGGTGATTCAGGAAGATCATGATGTCCCTGCGGCTACTGTGATGATTGCAAATCTTGTCATGGGCCAAGAAGCTGTTGTCAAAACAGCGCGTTCCTTATTTCCTCTGGTTGATGCCGCCAATGACGAAGCGACCGCTGACTTATTGACACAGCGCATCCAATTACACGAGAAAACGGCCTGGATGCTACGTAGCTTACTTGAGTGATTGTTCATTGGTGTTCACATTTACGAGGAAAGCAGAATGAGCTGTGATACCGGAATAAAAGCCAGAAAACCAGTAAAGAAAGAATCAACTATCTCTCAGC
>CALMKU010000044.1 GCA_937866945.1 uncultured Tolumonas sp. | reverse complement strand
ACGTACGGTGGTGTGAGAGGACGGCGGGAGTGATCCCGCCTCCTACTCGATTTTAGTGTGACCACATGAATTTATCTGCCAATAAAAAAAATGTAACGCCGTTGGCTAAAGCGATGAAATTGCTGGCCAGACGTGATCATAGCGTCAGAGAGTTACAACAAAAATTAAAGTCGTATTATCCCGCGCACGAAATAGAACATGTCATTGAACGTTGCCTGCAAGAAAACTGGCTGAATGATGCTCGTTTTGCGGAAAGCTATATTCGAAGTCGTAGCTCTGGTGGTTATGGTCCTTTGCGTATTGCGTTGGAATTGCAGCAAAAGGGTGTTGAGAAGGAAACCATTCGGTTAGCACTCCGCGAGGCGAAGATTGATTGGCAAGCCTTGTTACTTCGACTATTAGAACGACGTCAGCCGTTGCCGGATGATGTTGCTGCTCGTTATAAACTGCAAAATGCACTGCAACGTAAAGGTTTTTCCTTAGACTTGATTCAGCGTTGCCTTCCTGTAGCTGAAATCTGATTCTCTCGCTTCATTATTGTCGCCAGCGTTTTACTTTACTGGCGATAACTTTTACAGTATGCCCACCATAAGTCTGTCTGCTTAATTATCAGGATTGGATTAATCAGACAGGATTTAATTGTCCATGATCATTTTTGTAGCAAGCAGGTTTTTTTCATGCAAATGACCACATCAGAGATCCGCACCGCGTTTCTCGAGTATTTTCGTTCTCAGGGACATCAGGTAGTCGATTCCAGCTCTCTGGTGCCACACAACGATCCAACGCTGTTATTCACTAATGCGGGGATGAACCAATTCAAAGATGTGTTCCTTGGCGGGGATGTTCGTTCTTACTCCCGTGCAACGACTGCCCAGCGTTGTGTTCGCGCTGGTGGTAAACACAACGATCTTGATAACGTCGGTTATACCGCTCGTCACCATACATTTTTTGAAATGTTGGGTAACTTCAGTTTTGGTGATTACTTCAAACAGGATGCGATCCGTTTTGCATGGGATTTCCTGACTAAAGTATTGCAATTACCGCAGGAAAAATTGCTGGTCACTGTCTATGCGACTGATGACGAAGCCTACGGTATTTGGGCTAACGAAATTGGTGTTCCGGCTGAGCGCATTGTACGCATTGGCGATAACAAGGGTGCGCCATATGCTTCAGATAACTTCTGGCAGATGGGTGACACTGGTCCTTGTGGCCCATGTACAGAAATTTTCTATGATCATGGCGCTGATATCTGGGGCGGCCCGCCGGGTTCACCAGAAGAAGATGGCGACCGCTTCATCGAGATCTGGAACGTCGTGTTTATGCAGTTCAACCGCCAGGCCGATGGTACGTTAGAGCCATTGCCGAAACCATCAGTGGATACCGGCATGGGGATCGAACGTGTTTCTGCGATCATGCAAGGCGTGCATTCCAACTACGAAATCGACATCTTCAAGGCTCTGATCCAGAACGCAGCGAAGATTGTTGGCGTGACAGATTTGGAAAATAAATCGTTGCGTGTCATTGCTGACCATATTCGTTCTTGTTCGTTCCTGATCAGTGATGGTGTCATGCCATCGAATGAAGGTCGCGGTTATGTATTGCGCCGTATCATCCGTCGTGCAGTACGTCATGGCCGTCGTCTGGGCGCAAAAGATACTTTCTTCTATCAATTAGTCGCCACCTTGGTTGAATTGATGGGCGATGCTTGTCCTGATTTGCGCAGCCAACAACCTGTTGTTGAACGCGTATTGAAGCAAGAAGAAGAGCAATTTGTTCGCACGCTGGATCGTGGTTTGTCACTGTTGGAAGAAGAATTAACACGTCTGGGCGATGTGCGTGAAATTCCCGGTCACGTAGTCTTTAAGTTGTATGACACATACGGCTTCCCTGCTGACTTAACTGCTGATGTGGTTCGTGATCGTGGTTATACCATTGATGAAGCCGCTTTCCAGTTGGAAATGGAAAAACAGCGTGAGCGCGCGAAAGAAGCTTCTAATTTCGCTGTGGATTACAACAAACAGCTGAAAATTGAACAATCCAGTGAGTTCTGTGGTTACGAGCAGACCGTTGGTAACTCTGCCATCACGGCGATTTATCTGGCCGATGAATCTGTAGCTACGTTAAAAACTGGCGAACAAGCGCTGATCGTTTTAGATCACACGCCATTCTATGCCGAATCAGGCGGTCAAATGGGTGATGCAGGTTTGCTGCGTGCCGGTGATGCGCTATTTGCTGTAACTGATACACAGAAAATAGGGCAGGCGATTGTTCATAAAGGTTTTGTTGAACAAGGTAGCTTTGCCGTCGGTTCAACTGTAGAAGCCGTAGTGGATGCGAAGCGCCGTAATGCGACCGCATTACATCACTCAGCTACTCATCTATTACATGCCGCTTTACGCAATACACTGGGCGAGCATGTCACACAGAAAGGTTCGCAAGTTGGCCCTGATCGTTTGCGTTTTGACTTCTCGCATTTTGAAGGCATCAATGCGGCGGTATTGCGTCAAATTGAACAGAGTGTGAATGCGGAAATTCGTAAAAATGCAGCTATCGTGACACAGGTGATGTCACTGGATGATGCGAAGAACAGCGGTGCGATGGCGCTGTTTGGTGAGAAATACGGTGATGATGTCCGTGTTGTCAAAATGAGCGACTTCTCCACTGAACTGTGTGGTGGTACACATGCCGGACAAACCGGTGATCTGGGTTTCTTCAAAATCATCAGTGAAAGTGGTGTTGCAGCCGGTGTTCGTCGTATTGAAGCGGTGGCAGGTGAAGCGGCGTTAGCGCATATTCATCAATTAGGTGAACAGTTGGACGAAGCCGCGGCAATTGTAAAAGCCGATGCATTATCAGTGGTGAGCAAAATCCGCCAGATGCAAGAGCGCAGTCGTCTGTTGGAACGTGAAATTGAAACTCTGAAAGCCAAATTGGCGGCTCAAGCGGGTAACGATTTACTGTCTCAGATTGTGCAGATCAATGGCCAGCAAGTGCTGGTGGCACAACTGGATGGCGTAGATGCGAAATCGCTACGTACCACACTGGATGATTTGAAAAATCGTCTGCAATCAGCTGTTCTGTTGCTGGCCGCAGTCAATGACGACAAAGTGAGCCTGATTGCGGGTGTTACTGCTGATTTAACTGCCAAAGTCAAAGCCGGTGAACTGGTTAATCTGGTGGCACAGCAAGTGGGTGGTAAAGGCGGTGGTCGTCCTGATATGGCACAAGCCGGTGGTACTGATGTGGCGGCATTGCCTGCTGCACTGAAATCAGCACAAGCCTGGCTGGAAGAGCGCCTGTAACTACAGACTGCAGCTGTATACCAACAAGCGGCGTTCTATGAATGCCGCTTGTTGTTTTTTATACGGAAAAATTTTAAACAGCTCAGGAATATTTCAGATGGCTGATTTCCTGAACTAGACTTGAAATATGGCGCTTTAAGCCGCACATTAAACAAACTGCCGGGGATATCTCCTGGTTGAATCAAAAAAGGAGCTTATGAATGCTGATTCTGACTCGCCGTGTAGGCGAAACCTTGATGATCGGTGATGAAGTCACAGTAACCGTCCTGGGTGTTAAAGGTAATCAGGTTCGGATTGGTGTGAATGCACCGAAAGACGTTTCCGTTCATCGTGAAGAGATTTATATGCGCATTCAGGCTGAAAAAGACAATGACAACGAGCCGCAGTCTTATTGAGCCTGGATTAAATAATACTCAATAGGGGCGGCCATAAACCGCCTTTGTTGTAGTTGGTTGATGTAAAAAGAGTAAATTTGCTCACTCCCTGTACGGATGAGCACATAGCACGGAAAAATTGTTTGACTTATTTTTCGTGCACAGTAATATCTGCCCCCGCAACGGTGAGGTGGCCGAGAGGCTGAAGGCACTCCCCTGCTAAGGGAGCAT
>CALMKU010000043.1 GCA_937866945.1 uncultured Tolumonas sp. | reverse complement strand
CCTGATGCATGAATACAATTCGGTCGCCGACATCACGGGCAAAGTTCATCTCATGCGTCACCAGAATTAGCGTCATACCATCGGCTTTTAATTGCTCCAGCACCTTTAATACCTCCCCGACTAATTCCGGATCTAAGGCTGACGTGATCTCATCACAAAGCAGTACCTTCGGGTTCATGGCTAAGGATCTGGCGATGGCGACCCGTTGCTGTTGACCACCGGATAAGTTTCCGGGAAATTGATCGGCTTTATCGGCCAGACCCACTTTCGCCAGCATGCTTTCTGCCAGTTCACGGCATTCTGAGCGGCTTTTCTTCAATACCAGACGCGGTGCCAGCATGACGTTTTCAGCCACGGTCATATGCGGAAACAGATTAAAGTTCTGGAACACCATGCCAACAGAACGGCTCAATTCCCGCAGATGATTTTCATCGTCCGATACCGCCTGACGATCGACAATAATCGCGCCATTATCAAATTTTTCCAGCCCATTAATACAGCGGAGTAACGTGCTTTTTCCTGAGCCGCTGCGGCCGATGATCGAGATCACTTCGCCAGCCGCTATCTTCAGTTCGATACCTTTTAATACATGGTGTGAACCGTAATATTTATGAACATTTTCAATGCTTACCAGAGACATTTAATTTTCTCTCCAGAAATTGGCTAAACAGCGATAACGGGTAGCAGATCATGAAATAGATCAGCGCAACCCATGCAAAAACCTTAAAGGGCTGGAAGGTGGCGTTATTCAGCATCGTGCCAGCTTTGGTTAGTTCAACAAAACCGATGATGGACGTCAGCGCCGTGCCCTTAACCACCTGCACAGAAAAACCGACCGTTGGTGCAATTGCAATCCGCAACGCCTGCGGCAAAATGACATAGCGCATGGTCTGGAAAAAGCTGAGTCCCAGACAGCGAGAAGCTTCCCATTGCCCTTTCGGCAGCGACTCAATACAGCCGCTCCAGATATCACACAGGAAGGCACTGCTGAACAGCACCAGCGCCAGTGTGGCTGCGGTCCAGGCACTGACATCAATACCGAACAGCGACAAACCAAAGAAAGCCAGAAATAACTGCATCAGCAGTGGAGTGCCCTGAAACAGCTCGGTGTAGCCACGTACCAGCCATATCAAGGATTTCCGACGTGAAGTGCGCATAAACGTCAGTAACAGACCCAATAGCGTGCCGCCAACAAAGGCGATCAGCGATAACAGTAAGGTCCAGCGTGCTGCCAGCAGCAGATTCCGGAAAATATCCCAATCCGTAAATTGCATCATCGTGGCTGACTCCTGAAGACATAACCGGCTAATAAACCAAATCCGCGACGCATCAATACCGCCAGAATCAGATAGAGCAGGGCGGTCAGCAAATAGGCCTCAAAACTGAGAAAACTGCGTGACTGAATAAAATTGGCCGAAAAGGTGAGTTCCTCGACCGAGATCTGTGAAATCACCGATGAGCCCAGCATAACGATGATGCACTGCCCCACGAGCGAGCTGTAGATGCGCTGAAATGCTGGCGGCAGTACGATGCGGGTAAAGATCTGGAACCGGGTTAACCCTAAGGTGCGGCCCGCTTCCCATTGTCCTTTTGGCGTCGCCTCAATCCCGGCCCGTAATATTTCCGCGCTATAAGCACCTAAGTTGATAATCATGGCGATCAGACCCGCCTGCCATGCCGTCATTTTTATACCAATGGCGGGTAAACCAAAAAAGATGAAAAACAGCTGAACAATGAACGGTGTATTACGTATCAACTCAACATAAATGCCAGCCAATAAACGAACAGGGCGCGAACGGCTGGTGCGGGCGGCCGCCCCCAGTGTGCCGAGCAGTATGCCACCGAACGTGGCATACAGCGTCAGCTCAAGGGTTACCAGCAATCCCTGCCCAAGCTCAGGCAGATAAGGAACCAGATCGTGAAAGTTCAGTTGGTAACTCATGATTACGTCCGTTTTATAGATCAGCCGGGAGCGGCGCTTTCAGCCAGTTCTCTGAGAATTTATTCAACGAACCATCGCTGCGAGCGGTAGTGATGAGTTCATTCACTTTCTGCTGCAAACGAGTTTCCCCTTTGTAGATCCCGATATAACACGGTGAGTTCTTCAGCAGGAATTTGGTGGCGGGTTTACGATCCGGCATCCGTGAAGAGATTTCAGCCACCACGATGTTACCGGTCGCGATCAAATCAATTTGCCCGGAAAGGTAAGCAGACAAGGTGGTGTTGTTATCTTCAAAGCGCTTTACGGTGGTGGAAGCCGGAGCAATTTTGCTCAGCTCCATGTCTTCCACAGCGCCGCGGGTTACGCCGATGGTTT
Source organism: uncultured Tolumonas sp. (assembly GCA_937866945.1). GTDB lineage: Bacteria > Pseudomonadota > Gammaproteobacteria > Enterobacterales > Aeromonadaceae > Tolumonas. The sequence goes on along the minus strand of CALMKU010000043.1, from coordinate 8,945 downwards.
TCTCTGCTAACTCATCTGCTTTGGTAACTGCCACGGTATCTGCGCCAAACACGCCCAGAAAGAAGGGGGCATAAGCATGACTGAAATCGATCACTTTTTCCCGTTCCGGGTTTTTGCCCAGACTGGAGATCACCAGATCAACTTTTTTAGTCTGCAGGTAAGGTATGCGGTTTGCACTGGTAACAGGAACCAGCTCCAGTTTGACATTCAGTTTCTGCGCCAGATAGCCGGCCATATCGATATCATAGCCATGTGGTTGCATATCGGCACCCACTGAACCAAAAGGCGGGAAATCCTGTGGTACGGCGACTTTCAGAACGCCTTTTTGTTGAATATCATCCAGCTGGTCTGCTTTCGCAACACCGATAACGCTGAGACCTAACAGTAAAACACCCGATAACTGTTTCCATGCATTCATATCCAACCTCACATCCTGAGTTATGCAACTATCATTTCCATTTAAATTAAATTAGAAACCAAAGTTTCTTTTTCTTCTAAAGCAAATACAATACCAACCTGTCTGAAGTCGGGCATATGGTACCTATTGCTGCATTCTTCAGTTCGAATGGCGCTGTTTAGGATGCGGAATAGTAGTGCAGTACAAAAAAACTTAAGCATTAATGCACCATTTTAAGGCGATGGGATCATTTCTGTGCGCGAAATGATGAAAAAGAGAATTTAAGGGGAGAGTATGAAAGTAGATATTCCGGATGTAGTCGCTGAAGTCACAGCAATGTTTTTACAATATGAGCAGGCTTTGGTAACAAATGATGTTGCTATGCTGGATAAGCTGTTCTGGAACCACTCGAAAACGGTGCGTTATGGCGCCACGGAGAATCTGGTTGGTTATGAACAGATCCAGGCATTCCGTAGTCAGCGTTCACCAGCGGGGCTGGCAAGAACGCTGAAAGACACGGTGATCACGAGCTTTGGCTTGGATCTGGCGACGGCGAATACCACCTTCACCCGTGAAAATGAACCCCGCATCGGCCGTCAGAGCCAGACCTGGGTTCGTTTCCCGGAAGGGTGGCGGATTGTCGCTGCACATGTCTCCTGGATGAGTAAATAAAGAATCAAGCATCGTTGCTGGCTTCAACCAGCGCGGTGTTTGCCGGTTTGGAATAAATCCGCCCCATGATTAACCCTAATTCAAACAGTAAATAGAGCGGAATGCTGAGTAATGTCTGCGAGAGAATATCCGGCGGCGTGAGGATCATGCCGACCGTGAATGCTGCGACTACCATGTACGAGCGTTTTTTTGCCAGAGATTCCGGGGTCGTGACACCAATCCAGCACAACACCCATACTGCCACGGGTACCTGAAAAGAGGCGCCAAAAGAAAAGAGCATCCCCAGAACGAAATCAAGATAGAAACTAATGTCGGTTGAGACCTGAACGCCCACCGGGGCGGTTTCGGTAAAAAACTTAAACATAATTGGAAAAACAAAAAAATAGGCGAATGCCATGCCGAGATAAAACAGCGCACAACTTAAAATGATCAGCGGCAGTATGCGTTGTTTTTCATGGCGAAACAGGGCGGGTGCCACGAAGGCCCAGATCTGGAAAAGCAGGTAGGGCAGTGTGACTAAAAACGAGACGAATAATGTCAGTTTTAGTGGCGTGGTAAATGGGGTGGCAACCTGCGTTGCAATCATCTGATTACCGGCTGGTAACACACTGAGCAGCGGGTCGGCCAGAAACTGATAAAGGTAGTTGGCAAAATAGAACAGCACGCCGAACGCCAAACCTAAAACGATCATGGCGTGTATCAGGCGACGACGGATCTCGGTCAGGTGTTCAATGAGCGTATAGTGTGTTTCATTCATGTTTATCGCTCCCTGATTTAGATGAAATCGCATTCAATTCCGAATTAAGGTCACGACGCAACTCATCAATCGGCAATTCCCGTTGCAATTCTTTACTGGCGGCGTCAGCCATTGCGCGTATTTTTTTTATAAATCGGGCTACCTGACGCACCGCGCCAGGCAGTTTCTCCGGACCTAAAACAAGCAGCGCAATGACACAGACCAGCACCATTTCACTGAAGCCGATCTCAAACATAGCTACTCCTTGTCGTGTTCAATCGGTGCAGCAACAGGTTTACTTCCTGCGACTGCCGGTGATTTGTCGTCTCGCATTGCCGATTTGAAATCACGGATAGCAGTGCCTACATCACCACCGATACCGCGTAATTTACGGGTTCCGAATAATAAAAAGACAATAACAGCAATTAATAACAGTTCAGTAATTCCAATGTTCATAGAACGCTCCTTGTGTTTAAAAACAGATTTGTTGCTATACGGATGTAGCAGGTGGTTGGTACGGATGATGTTCCAGCCAGTGACGGGCTATCTGCTCACGCGTACACACCCAGACATCAGGTAACGACGTGACATAGTCGATAAACCGCATTAGCGAAGCAGCGCGGGCCGGGCGGCCAGCCAGCCGGCAATGCAAACCGACTGAGAGCATCTTCGGCTGTGTTGCACCTTCCTGATAAAGCACATCAAACGCATCTTTCAGGTAGGTGAAAAATTGATCGCCGCAGTTAAATCCTTGCGGTGAAGCAAAGCGCATATCGTTCGTATCCAGGGTATAAGGCACGATCAATTGCGGTGTGCCGGTGATGTCGCACCAATATGGCAAATCATCGGCATATGAATCAGCGTCATATAAAAAGCCGCCTTCACGCACAACCAGTGAATGGGTTTGCGGACTGGTCCGGCCGGTATACCAACCCAATGGACGAGAGCCGGTCAGTTTCGTATGTACGTCAATGGCTTTTTGCATGTCAGCCCACTCATCTTCAACCGAATGATATTGGTAATTGATCCAGCGATAACCGTGACTAGCAATTTCCCAGCCAGCCTTGAGCATGGCATCCACCGCATCGGGATTTCGCTCCATCGCCATACCGACGGCATAGACGGTTAAAGGCAATTTACGTTCGGTAAAAATGCGATGTAAGCGCCAGAAACCAGCACGACTGCCATATTCATAGAGCGACTCCATGCTCATATGGCGGACGCCGGGTAATGGCTGTGCTGCCACCATTTCAGATAGAAACGACTCGGAGGCCGCATCACCATGCAGAATGTTGTTCTCGGCACCTTCCTCGTAATTGATGACAAACTGCAATGCGATGCGTGCATGACCGGGCCATTTGGCATGCGGTGGATTTTGCCCGTAACCCACCATATCTCTCGGATAATGCGACATCAGAGCACCTCCGTTTTCTGTTCCGGGTAGTTATAGGTGCAGTGTTTGCTGGTTTTTAATCCCAGATTGATCAAACCAGCCAGCCAATGCACACCGACCTGCACACCATCAATCACCGGGATCCCTAACGCATCTTCCAGTGGTTTTCGGAACCTTGTGAAACCGGCACAACCCAACACCAGGCATTCACTGTTATCGTTTTCCAGAATCTGTCGTGCTCTTTGTTTGATCAGATCAAAGTTTTTTTCAATAGCCAGCACCGGCAGATTCAGCGCATGAACACCTTGTAAGGAAGTGTTCAGCCCATAGCGGCGGGCATTGTTTTCCAGAATGGCAACAGATCGCTGCATCGGAGTCAGAATGCTGTATCTGGCGCTTAGCAGCGTGGCGGCCTGCATGGCGGCCTGACCAATTCCCATTACCGGGCCTGCACAAATTTCTCTTAAGGCATCGACGCCAGTGTCGTCAGCACAGGCCACCAGCCAGCCATCGGCTTCGATCTGGTTGGTTAACTCCATCAACGCATGCGAGGCTTTAATGCCATCGGAAAACCCTTCAATACTGGCAACGCCAGCCGTGGGTTGCGTGACTAACAGCTCGAAACCCAATGGCGTGACTCGTCCAGCAGTGACTCGCAAACTATCTGTCATAACAACGGTGGTATTAGGATTAATAATCGCAATCTTAGGCATGTTCCCTCCGGGCCCGACGTTTGGCGATCACGATCAACAAGCACATCGTGAAACTGATAAGAATGAATGAGAAAAGCGTGGTGACCGTGCCCAGTGCATACAATGCAGGCGTGGTGGCATTCGTGGTCATGCCGTAAATTTCCAGTGGCAAGGTGTTATGGCTGCCGGAGGTCATCAGCGTGCGGGCAAATTCATCATACGACAGCGTGAAACTAGTCATCGCAATGCCGATAACACTCGGGAAGATAGACGGCAGCACTACCCAGTGCACGGTTTGCCAGGACGTCGCCCCCATATCGAAAGAAGCAGCTTCCAGATTTCGGTTAAACCGGTTGAAAACGACAAACATCACCAGCACACCAAACGGCAGACTCCAGGTTAGCTGTGCGCCAAGGGCCGAGCTGTACCATTCCGGAGAAAAACCCAATCGATCAAACATCAAGCCGACGCCGAGGCTTACCAGAATAGAGGGGGTGATCATGCTGATCAGAACCAGTGCAAACAGGAAGTTGGAACCTTTGAACAGGCGACGGAACGCAAATCCGGCCAGTATTGAGATCACGGTGGAAATCACCGTCACCAGCAGGGCCAGACCAAGCGAACGTTTGAATGCACCGGCAAAATCACCGACGGCCTGCGCTTCCAGCAGACTGCGGAACCAGGTCAGCGACCAGCCATTCATTGGGAAGGTTAACCCGCCGTTCGGCCCTTGAAATGACAGTAGTCCGATGGTAATGGTCGGTCCGTACAGGAAGAGAACGAACAGACTAAACAATGCCGTCAAAATTATGAATTCGATCCGGCGGCCGGAAAAATATGATGTTTTCATCACAGCTCCTTCTTGATATCAACCATGCGGAACAACAGTGCCAGCATCATCAATACAGTGATCAGTAATACGACAGCATTCGCAGCGGCTGCGGGATATTGCAGCAGGCCGATTTCGTTATGGATCAGCACACCAACGGAGGCGCTTAAACCGCCACTCATCATTTTTACCGTGATGAAATCGCCCATGACCAGCGTGAGTACGAAGACGGAACCAATGACGATGCCGGTTTTACTTAATGGCACGACCACTTGAAACAGCGTGGTCAGACTGGAGGCGCCATTGTCATAACTGGCTTCCAGCAAGCGACGATCAATCCGACTCATGGAGTTAAAGATCGGGATGATCATGAATAAAACATTGAGATGGACGAAAGCGAGGATCACCGAGAAATCGCTGTAGAGCAGACCTTCGATCGGCTTATCGATGATCCCGATGTCGAGCAGCCCCTGATTAACCAGACCATTGCGCCCCAGCAACGGGATCCAGGAAATCATCCGGATGATATTGGAGGTAAAAAAGGGCACGGTGCACAGCAGGAACAACAGATTCTGGATCGCTTTATTTCGGATATGAAACGCCAGGTAATAGGCAATCAGGAAACCAGTCACCAGACAGGTTGCCCAGGTCGTCACAGCATAAAACAGGGTTTTGGCATAGGCTTGCCAGGTGACTTTCGATGTCAGCAAGTACTGATAGTTATCCCAGATAAAATCGGGGATCAGCTCATAAGAGTCATAATCCCAGAAACTCACCGTCACTATCACACCGACCGGAAACACCAGAAAAGCCAGCATGATGAGAAAAAGCGGGCTTGCCTGCCAATAACTGGGATTTATAGTCTGTCCGGGTGGAGTGCTCATAAATTAATCCTTTAAATTGGTATAAAAGCTCCGCAATCGGCATTGCGGAGCGGGGTGTATCAGGAAGCGATAAACTCGTTCCACTTGCGAACCATGTATTTGTTTTCTTCCATCACCGAGTTCCAGCAGGCCACTTTACCCATACGATCCTGATAGGAACCACCATCACGGATAGCACCGGCTTTCTCCATAACTTTGCCTTGCGTACTTAGAATGTCTGTTTTGGCTGCTTTACCTTCCATCCAGAAATCCCATTCTTCGGCACTCATATGCTGGCGAGAGGTTTCCGGTGCGGCGGTGTAATAGCCCTGACGCATCAGATAGGCGCCGACCCAGCCGGAGAGATACCAGTCGATATATTCATAAGCGGCTTCGAGTTCCAGACCGGATAAGTGGCTGGCGATACCTAAGCCACCACCCCAAGCGCGGTAGCCTTCTTTCAGTGGCTGATAGACACAAGGAATGCCTTTGGAACGAACAGCAGCAACCGCTGGTGACCACATAGACTGGATCACTACTTCACCGGAGGACATCAGATTCACCGACTCATCGAAGGTTTTCCAGAATGCGCGGAACTGACCGTCTTTCTTTGCCTGCATCAGGAAATCGATGGTTTTGTCGATTTCCTCGCGAGTCATGTTGCCTTTGTCGCCGTATTTCACGACACCCATGGCTTCACAGATCATCGCAGCATCCATAATGCCGATAGATGGAATATTCAGAATGGAGGTTTTGCCTTTAAACGCCGGATCCATAATGTCTGCCCAACTGGTGATCGGGCGACCAACCAGATCCGGGCGAACGCCTAGGGTATCGGCGTTATAAATGGTCGGAACCAGCGTCATAAAATCGGTTTGTTTGCCGGCAAATTTCTTGGCGCCGGGGCCATCGACAAAGCCGACTGAAAACGGAGTAGTACCTTGCGCTGACATCTGGCTACCCGGCAGATTACCGGTAGTAAACAGCGGCGAGATCTTGTCAAAGAAACGTAGTTTACGAACATCGATCGGTTGCAATGCACCGCTTGGGAAAACCTTTTTACAGATCCAGTATTCGATATCGGCCAGATCGTAAGATTTAGGCTGAGTAACGGCACGCTGCGTGACCGCATCACTGTCCAATGCCGTCATTTCCAGATTGATGCCCAGATCTTCTTTGCACTTGCGGGCGATATCATTGAGGTTAGATACACCAGTACCGAACTGACGTAAGGTGACGTTTTTAATGTTCTGTTTCCAGATCATCGGAAAACCACTAAATGGTGCTGATGCCACTGCCGCCACAGATAAAACAGCAGTATTTTTCAAAAACTGACGGCGTGTCAGACCAGGTTTTTTATCTACAGTCATAGGATCCCTCCAATGGGTCAGATCAGTGTGTGAACAGATTGAGTGCGGTTGGGTTTACATGCAGATGTACCGGCTTACCGGGATAAAGCGTCGTCAGTGACGTTTCATTGTCCCGGCAAAGCACAGTAATGGGCTGAGAATCAGCTAACTGGCAATGCACCAGAGAGTGATTGCCCTGAAATTCAACATCCATGACGGCTGCCGGCAGGGTGTTGTTTTCAGGTTCTTCTACGATATCAATGCGATCAAAGCGGACAGAAAATGCAGTTTCTGCTGCGATGCCAGTCAGTGAACTGTTGGTTAAGGTGTTATCCAGTTCAGGTGTGTTTTTGATGATGTTATGGCCACCGATGAAATTGGCGACAAACGGATTCGCTGGTTTATTGAAAATGGCTTGTGGTGAGCCTACCTGCTGCAATTCACCCTTGCTCATCACCACGATAGTGTCGGCCAATGCAAAGGCTTCATCCTGCGAATGGGTGACGTGAATGAAGGTAATGCCCATTTCATGCTGAATACGTTTCAACTCTTTGCGCATCTGAATACGCAGGAATGGGTCTAAAGCGGATAGCGGTTCGTCAAGCAATACGACTTCCGGTTTGCGGATCAACGCGCGGGCCAGTGCAATACGTTGTTGTTGGCCACCGGAAAGCTGCTCTGGGTAGGCGTTGGAGTAATCAGTCATATTGACCTTGGCAAGTAATTCGCGCGCCTGTTCGAGCCGTGCCGATTTATTGATACCTGCCACTTTGAGCGGGTAGGCCACGTTATCCAGACAGGTCATGTGCGGGAACAGTGCATAATTCTGGAACATCAGCGCAGTGCCACGTTCGGCTGGGCTGTGATTGGTCACATTGCGGTTATCCAGTAAGACATCACCTTCGGTGACGGACTCATGGCCGGCAATCATACGAAGTAATGTGCTTTTTCCGCAGCCGCTTGGTCCAAGCAAACAACAATAGCTTCCTTTAGGAATACGCAGGTTTATCTGGCTAACCGCCAATTGGCCATTGGGATAGCGTTTTGACACTGCGATTAATTCGACTGCTGGTTTAGTTGCCACCATTATTCCATTCCATTGTTAACAATCTTTGTTATCAATGTAAGCAATCGATATGCCATGTTTGATTTTTTATCTGAAACTATTGTTCCACAAGGCTATTGGCGTGTTACTTTAGATAATATGATCTTCAATAAAGCCTTCAAAATAGCCAAAATAGTGCAGATGGAGATCAAAATAGTGCAAACAATATCATCATTGACGTGATAACAAAGCTAAACAATAATTGTCATCAATATGTGGTTTTGAGGTGTAATAAATGCAAGAAGATGAGCAGTCCGATGTAGATAAGGTCTGTGACGCGATCTATCAGGCGATTCTTGAACGACGCTTAGAGCCCAATACTCGTCTTGTTGAAACCAAACTGGCTTCAGCGTTAGGCACCAGCCGTCCTGTGGTCAGGCAGGCATTACTGTTAATGGCGCAGCGTAAGCTGGTGGAAATCAAGCCAAACAAAGGCGCCGAAGTCGCTGAACCGACCGAAAAACAGGCCAGAGAGGTGTTTCAGGCGCGAAAACTGATTGAAAAAGAAGTGGTTGCGCTGGCTTGTCAGAAGATAAGAGAAACGGATCTACTGACACTACGCAACCATCTGAAATCAGAGAGTGAGGCGCGCCAGACTCATGACCGGCATGCATTAATCAGAGCGACCGGTGAATTTCATATTCTGCTGGCGGAAATAGCGGGTAATCAGCTTTACCTCGATTTTCTGAGACAACTGATCGCCCTGAGTTCGCTGACGCTGGAAAAATACCAGTCGGAACAAGTGCATCATTGTGATGAAAGCCATCATTCTCAGTTAGTCGATTTGATTGCCAACAGGCAGCAATCGGAGGCTCAGGCCCTGATGTTGGAACATCTGAATGATATTGAGGCTGAATTGATTTTTGAGCGTCCGGTTAAAGAAACCGATTTAGAAGCGGTGTTTCAGGC
>CALMKU010000042.1 GCA_937866945.1 uncultured Tolumonas sp. | reverse complement strand
AGACAGCGCCTGTCATAGCGCTGCGCGCCATGCCCGGCGCACAAACAAAAAGGCCCGCAACGCGGGCCTTTATACAAATCGGCGATGCGTTAAATCAACCCTTCGGCTTCTAATGCTGCTTGCACTGCGGGGCGTGTTGCCACCACTTCGCGGAAACGCTCGATGTGTGGCCATTTTTTTAATGGGATCTGTAAACGACCAAACCAGCCGGTCACGACAAACAGATAGATATCCGCAACACAGTAATTCGCGCCCATCAAATAACCGCCTGCCGCGAACTTATGTTCGATAGCATCAAGACGCAGTGACAAACGTTCAATGATGGGTTTACGTTGTTCTTCGGTAATAGTTGGGGAAAACAGCGGTGAACAGGTTTTATGTAATTCTGTGGCGATAAAATTCAACCAGCCAATCGCGTGATAGCGTGCAACACCGGCTGCTGGTAATAAACTCGCCGCAGGTGCTAGATCAGCAATAAACTGCATGATCGCCGGGCCTTCGGTGATCACATCACCGCTGTCCAGTTGCAGAGCAGGCACATAACCTAATGGATTAATGGTGCGATAGTCTTCGCCTGATGCAGTAACTTTCTGACGTAAATCGACTTTTTCCAGCTGAAAATCTAAACCTGATTCGCGTAATGCAATATGGGAAGCCTGAGAACAGGCACCGGGAGCGTAGTACAGTTTCATCGTTTCTCCTTAATGAAGGCGAGATTACCCGTCGCTGTTGATAATGGAATGGTTGACTATTCCCGTCAATCATTCCTCGAATATCATTCCGTGCTATACCTGAAAAATGGCTAAACAAAGAATAAAGATGCATTAATTACTAAAAATAATTATATTTGGATAATCAATCCAAAAAAATGATATCACTGTGAACATCACACTGCGTCAATTAGAAGTTTTCCTGGCCGTTATCGACACTCAGTCCACGACTCGCGGAGCAGAAAAACTATCGTTATCTCAATCTGCCGTCAGCAGCGCACTGGCTGATCTCGAAAATCAGCTGGGTGTACAACTGTTTGAACGTGCTGGTAAACGCTTGATTGTAAATGAAAATGCTCGCTTACTTTTCCCGCGGGCGCAAGCGTTACTTGAGCAGGCACAAGAGCTGGAAAACCTGTTTGCCGATGGTCGTAGTATCTTAAAAATTGGTGCCAGCACCACGATTGGTAATTATCTGTTACCTGCCGTGATCGCCCGTTATCGTGAGAAATTTCCCGGCATCCAACTGGAATTAAGAGTCGCAAACAGTGCAGACATTGCCGAAGCAGTAGCGAATTTCGACGTTGATATTGGTTTTATCGAAGGCCCTTGTCATCGCATGGAACTGGAAAGCCAGCTTTGGCGACAAGATGAGCTGCTACTGTTTTGCGCAGCAACACATCCGTTAGCTGGCAAAACCGTCAGCGCCGAACAACTAGCTCAATGCCAGTGGATCTTACGCGAATCAGGATCAGGCACCCGCGAAGTGGTCGAGCAACTGCTGTTACCACAACTCCACCACTTTAATCTGGTGATGGAGTTAGGAAACTCGGAAGCGATAAAACACGCGGTCAGCCACAGCCAGACCGTCAGTTGTTTATCCAGAGCCGTGATCGCAGAACAACTGGAAAGTGGCCGTTTAACCACCTTACAACTGCAAGGCATGAACAGTATCGTGCGCCCGTTGTATTTGATTCGTCACAAACAGAAACACTTATCCCGCAGTCTGAAAGTGTTTCTGGAAGTGGAGCAACAGGTCAAACAATACAATTACAGCCCGAGCGCATAACGCAGGGCTTTTTGCTTCAGCCAGCCGGCATTTTCCGCCGCTAACAACGCGATATTGCGTAACACTTTCAATGGCATGTGCGATGAGCTAAAACCCGCATAAAACAGATCCATCGTTGATTGCATCAAAGTGTTATCGCACAGCCGTTTACGCTCATATTGCTGCAGTTGTTTGTCGCCAAAATCTTGCTGTTTTTGCTGCGAAGAGTTCCAAAGATCGACTAAACAGGCGACATCCTTAAAGCCAAGATTAACCCCCTGCCCGGCCAACGGATGAATGGTGTGCGCCGCATCTCCCAGCAAGATCACCCGTCCTTGGTAATAGTGTTGGGCATGCCGGCGGGTCAGCGGGAAACTACCGAAATGGGTCACTTTGCAAGCCGGTAACTGCTCGGGAAAATAGCGTTTCACTTCCCGTTCCAACACCGCGGGTGTCATGGCAGTTAACTGTGCGATCCGGGCCGGAGTGTCATACCAAACCAACGAGGCTTTTTTCCCCGCCAGCGGTAAAAATGAACGCGGACCAGACGGATAAAACTGCTGCCAAGTGATAGCTGGGGCATCGTCTTCCAAATCAACATTAATCAACAAACAATCTTGTCGGTAATCCCAACTATTAACACCAATCTTAGTCAAGGCCCGAATTTTAGAATTCGCACCATCTGCGGCCAGTAACCAGCTTGCCGACAGCACCTGACCATCGTTTAATGTTATTTTTGCTTGTTCATCAGTTTGTATCAGCGCGTTTATCTGTGCCGGGCAATACAATTGCACATTCGGTAATGTTTGCAGCTTTTGCCACAACGCCAGCTGGATCAGACGGTTTTCAATGATATAACCCAGCTCGCTGATATCCGCTTCATGCGCATGAAAGTGCGTTTCCAATCCGCTCACTTCCCAGGTCGCTAATTCGGTGTATGCGCGTACTCGCATCGCCGAAATCGCATCCCAAACACCGGCTTGTTGCAATAAAGTCACCGATGCCGGGCTGATCGCAGAAACACGAAGATCCATCGCTTGCTCTGGTGCATAGACTTCCGGTTCTGCTTGCTCCACCACCGCGATCTGCCAGCCTTGCTGGGCCAACAAACAGGCTGCTGCAGCGCCCACCATGCCACCACCAACAACAATGATGTCAAATTGTGTTCTTTCTTGGTTTTCGTTTGTTTTGTGCACATGAAACTCCGTCGATTTTGACGCGATAACCTATCTTAGCGATAACGAAGAGTTCCGTCATGGATAACACTGACCTTCTGTCGGGATATCTGCTAACATGCGCGGCAATTTCGCTTTCCGTTTTGTTCTGGTTTACCACCATGAAAGATCAACTGTTTGCCGCCCCGATTGCTCAGTTGGGCGACTTTTGCTTTGACGAAAAGGTCGTTGAAGTATTTCCCGACATGATCCAACGTTCCGTGCCGGGTTATTCCAATATTCTGTCTGCCATCGGTATGATGACCGCGCGCTTTGCCCAACCCGGCTCTAATCTTTATGATCTCGGCTGTTCACTGGGTGCCGCAACACAAATGATGCGCCGCAACATTACACATGCCGATTGCCAGATCATCGGCGTCGATAACTCCGCGCCGATGGTCGAGCGTTGTCGCCAGCATCTGGCTACCTACAAAAGTGCCGTCGCCGTTGAGATCCGCCAAGCTGATATTCAGGCGGTGGAAATTGAAAATGCCTCCGTGGTCGTGCTGAATTTCACACTGCAATTTATTGAACCCGCTGAACGCATCACCTTGTTACGCCGTATTTATGCCGGTTTGCGCCCGGGTGGTATTTTGATTTTAAGTGAAAAATTCCGCTTTGATGATGCAGAGGTCAGTGATCTGCTGGTGGAATTACACCTCGATTTCAAACGCGCCAATGGTTACAGCGAGCTGGAAATCAGCCAGAAACGCACCCTGCTCGAAAACGTACTACGCGCCGACAGCGTCGATAACCACAAACAACGACTGCAAGACGCCGGTTTTGAACACATCGATCTGTGGTTCCAGTGCTTCAATTTCGGCTCTATTGTCGCCATCAAAGATAAAGGTGCCGTCGCATGATCGATTTTGCTTCCTTTTATCAGGTCATCGCCAAAAGCCGCTTAAGCCATTGGCTACACACCCTGCCCGCCCAACTGCATGCGTGGGAAAACAGTGAACGTCATGGTAATTTGCCGAAATGGCAAAAAGTATTAGCCAAGCTGGAACACTACTCCAGCCCGCACATTAACATCCAGGATCGCGTTGAAATCGGTCAGGCGGGTGAACTCAATGCAGGCGAAACCAAAAAACTGGAAAACTTACTGCAACATTTACACCCGTGGCGTAAAGGGCCATTCCATTTATTTGGTATTCATATTGATACCGAATGGCGTTCCGACTGGAAATGGGATCGTGTCTCACCACACATCAGCCCATTGAAAGGCCGTTATGTATTAGATGTCGGCTGTGGCAGTGGTTATCACCTGTGGCGTATGCGTGGCGAAGGCGCTGAAATGGCAGTCGGCATCGACCCTACCGCACTATTTTTATGCCAATTTAGCGCTATCAAACATTTAGCCGGCAATGATCAGCACGTGCATTTTTTACCGCTCGGTATTCAAGAGCTGCCAGCACTTCGCGCATTCGATACCGTATTTTCTATGGGCGTGCTTTATCACCGACGTTCACCCATCGATCACATTTATCAGTTAAAAGATCAACTGCGTGATGGTGGTGAATTGGTGCTGGAAACATTGATCATCGATGGCGATGAAAACACCGTACTGGTGCCGGATGATCGCTATGCACAAATGAACAATGTCTGGTTTCTGCCTTCAGCAGCCGCGATGATCAAATGGCTGAAAAAATGCGGATTTCAGGATGTTCGTGTGGTTGATGAAGCCATTACCACGACCGATGAGCAACGCAGCACCAATTGGATGCGAAATGATTCATTAGCGCAATATCTGATGCCGGACGATCCTTCACGCACCATTGAAGGCTATCCGGCACCAAAGCGCGCCGTTTTTGTTGCGACCAGAGGCTCAGAAGACTAGTGCCTCAATCGTTATCTGATATAAACTTACAGCAATTTTTTGTTAACCACATCGAATCGATATCATCATGACTAAAGTATTACCGGGTTTTGCCCTGCTCACCTTGAGTCTGTTTTCTGGATATGCAGCGGCTGAAGGCAGCTGTGAAGCCACCGTACAGCAATTATTGAAACAACAGACTGAAACGACCAGTCAGTTGAATACCCGTTTGAGCATGCTGCTTGATCAGCAAGGCCATACCGCGAAACAACTGAACGAACTTAAAGCACTGCAGCAGCAACTCGGTAAACAGTTAACCCCACAATCTCAACCCGCCGCCTTCAAAAAAACGACCAAGAAAGACACCTCCGATCTTTGTATTCCAGCCGAACCGGGGAAAACCACCCCCGATGGCAAAATGATCCTGGGTGAAACGGAATGGCTTTATGTTGAAGAAGCGAATGGCAACTTCATGAGCCGTGTTGACACCGGTGCGACCACCTCTTCTATCAGTGCTCAGGATGTCACCGTATTTGAACGTGAAGGTCGCCGCTGGGTGAAATTCACCATGCAACTTGATGGTGGTCAGCAGGCTAATGTTGAAGCGCCGTTCGTGAAATATATCCGTATTCGTCAGGCCAGTGGTCTGGAAGATCGTCCGATTGTGCGAATGACCATCCGTCTGGGTTCTGTTACTGAAAAAGCAGATTTCAGTTTGACCGACCGTTCTAACATGGACTTCCCAGTTCTGTTAGGCCGTGAATTCATTAAAGATGTCGCGGTAGTCGATGTCGCCCGTGAAAATGTGCAGGGAAAACCGCAAATCGCTGGCGCGCTGCAAGCCTCAGAACAAAAGAAACCCGCTAAAAAAGCAGCGGAGACAAAAAGCAGTAAGAAAGAAGCGGTAACCACAGTCACAGAAGGCAATAAAGTTCTAACTGTAAAGAAAGTACCAATTAAAGATGAAACACTGCCAGCAGTTCAGCCGACAGCTGATCTGGAAAAACCGGTTAAACCAAAAGTAAAAACAGCTATCCCGGCAGATGTCCAGCCTGTGAAAACAGACTCCTCTTCTGCGGCTACTTCGACTGATAACAAGGATAAGAAGTAATCATCATGGTCTCACGCCGTCCGTTTTATATCGTAGTTGCATTGCTCTATATACTGGGTATTGCTCTTGTTGCTTATCGTTACCTGGCTTTCGATGTTCCGTTGTTACCCGGCGAATATCGCAATGTCTGGTCAGCTGAAGCCAAAGTTGAGTTTGATGCGAATGGCGGCCCGGTAATGGCCTCACTAGCATTACCTGACACACAGGAAGGTTTTACTCACGTTGACGAGAACGCCGCCAGCCCAGGCTATGGCCTCTCGTTTGTCAGCAAAGACGGACTATCCCGTGCAGAGTGGTCGATCAGTAATGCGACCGGCCATCAGGAACTTTATTATCGCACCGACATGCTGAGCGATCCGCATGCTCAAGCGGTTCCGGTTGCTGTGCCAGCAGTAGATAAATCGCTGGAAAAAGAGCCGATTGCATCAGCCATAAATCAAATTCTGACGGCGGCTAAAGCACACTCTGCCGACGCATTTACCCTGACTCGTGAAATCATTAAAGAATTCAAAAATCAGGAACAAAATGCAGCGCTGCTGAGTAAGCATAAAAAACGTGCTTATTTACTGGTTGAAATACTGAATCAGGCCGACATTCCTGCGCGTGTCGTGCGTGCACTGAATCTGGAAGATGGCCGTCGACGTCAACGTCTGGTCGATTACGTTCAGGTGTTTAACGATGATAAATATGACTTGTTTGATCCAGAAACGGGCGAACAAGGACATCCGGAGAATCTGTTGCTGTGGGAATATAACTCTACCCCACTTCTGGATGTAACTGGCGCCAGCAATTCACAAGTCACCTTCTCCGTTATTAAGAAACTGGTGCCGGTGAACAAAGCGCTGCAGGCGAAATTCGAACATACCGACATGCTGAATTTCTCGGTCGACATGCTGCCGGTAGAAGAACAGTCGCTGTTCAAAGGCATCCTGCTGATCCCGATTGGTGTCATGGTCGTGGTCTTTTTGCGCGTCATCTGCGGATTAAAAACCTCCGGGACATTCATGCCGGTATTGATCGCGGTTGCCTTCCTGCAAACCCAGCTACTCACGGGTCTGGTTGGTTTCCTCAGTATTGTCGGGGTTGGTCTGGTCATTCGTTCATGGCTGTCGAAACTCAACTTACTGCTGGTTGCCCGTATCTCAGCCATCATCATTACCGTTATCTGCATCATCGGTGGTTTGTCGGTGCTGACCTATAAGCTGGGGATCACTCAGGGTATGCGGATCACGTTCTTCCCAATGATCATTCTTTCCTGGACTATCGAACGCATGTCGATCCTATGGGAAGAGGAAGGTCCAAAAGAAGTCCTCAAACAAGGTGGTGGCTCTTTGCTGGTAGCAGTAATCGCTTATCTGGCGATGAGCAGTGGCATGATCCAGCATCTAACCTTCAATTTCCTTGGGTTACAGCTGATCATCATGGCAACCGTATTGGTGATGGGTAACTACACCGGCTACCGTCTGTCTGAGCTTAAACGGTTCAAACCGTTAGCTGACGAACTGCATAAGAAGTAAATGCCATGTGGCTTTTAGAGAAGTACACCTCACCCTTTAAGCTGGCTCAGCTCGGTATTATGGGCATGAACCAGCGTAACGTCAGTTATATCGGGCGCTATAATCCGCGCTCGTTATACCCGTTAGTTGATAACAAACTGAAAACCAAGCGTATTGCAGTCGATGCCGGTGTTACCGTACCCAAACTTATTGGGACGGTACAGCATCAGCATGAAGTGACTAAAATTGCGGATATGGTCAAAGACTGGCCGGGTTTCTGTATCAAACCAGCTCGTGGTTCCGGCGGTAAAGGCATTCTGGTGATCATGCGCCATGAAGATGGCTTGTATTACAAACCGAATGGCAGCGGCTGTACGGCAACCGATCTTGAACGCCATATCACCAACATTCTGGCTGGCCTGTTTTCGCTAGGCGGCAAGCCGGACTTTGTGCTGGTGGAAGATCTGATCCAGTTTGATGATGTATTTGATGGTTACTCCTATGAAGGGGTGCCGGATACCCGCGTTATCATTTTCAAAGGTTTCCCGGTCATGGGGATGATGCGCCTTTCTACCGCATCGTCTGACGGTAAAGCCAATTTGCACCAAGGTGCCGTCGGTGTCGGGCTTTGCCTGCGTACCGGTAAAGCGCTGCGTGCGGTACAGTACAACGCCCCGATGCGTTACCACCCGGATACCGGTCGGGATCTGTATGATCTGCAAGTACCGCACTGGGAAAAACTACTGAATCTGTCTGCCGCTTGTTTCGAAATGTCTGGCTTAGGCTATATCGGTACCGACATCGTGCTGGATAAAAAACGTGGGCCGCTGTTGCTGGAACTGAACGCACGTCCGGGTCTGTCGATCCAGATCGCGAATGGTGCTGGTTTACTGCCCCGTCTGCGGAAGATAGAAAAAATGTCTGATAGTGACATCAAGAAAATGAGTGTGGCCGATCGTGTGAAATTCTCTATGGATAATTTCGGCGTATTCCAACCTTAATCGTTGTCTTGATCATTGGTTACAAAAATGGCCCATTTTGGGCCATTTTTATTTGCTGCAGAAAATTATTTCAGCTGATACAGCCGGGGCAATTCCGGTGATACCGGTTGATAGGCTTCATTGATGTAATTGTAATAAGCGATAAATGACGGTGTACTGTCTTTGTCTTTACCACTCAGCACTTTTTCCATCCGCGTCAGTTTCACGATAATAAACTTCGGCTTATTCAGCTTGAGATCTTCCATCATCCGCGCACGAACATCATACGGCGGGGTAACATTGTCGAAATACAGATAAGCAGAAGCCGGACGACGTTCCGTCCAGACATAATATTGTGGAATAACACCATCCACCCACAGCAAATCATCGTAAGCGGAATTCTGACGAACGTAGTCCACCATCTGTGCAGACACTTCATCAAACGGACGACCTTTGGTCAAACCCCGCTCTATCGGTAATACCAGCATAAAGACCGCCATCACCACCAGCAATGACATGGCCGGCAGATATAGCTGACGGCTACGGGTGATAAACCATGCACCAGCTAACACAATCGTCGCTGCGACCCCTGCCGCCAGACTCACCAACAGCTCATATGTCAGCTTCGGGATAGGCGATTCAAACCGTGACCAGGTGAAAATAATGTGTTGTGCCAGCAAATAACCCAGTAACGCCAGCAACGTCAGACTGCCCGCCCATTGCATATAACGACAGCCGATCTGTTCAGCTAAACCACCACTACGCGCTGCCTGAATGACCATCGGCAACAGTAATATGGCAAAGCTGAAGAACAAAATTTCATAATGCTCATAGGTGTGACCCGACACCGAATTGGCTACAATCCCCAGCACGATCCCGCTGAGTTGCATTCCCAGTAATGCGCCCCACGGGCGATCATTGCCACTTTGGCGCAGTTGTTGCCAAACCAGCCCCATAAAAACCGGTAATAAGATCAGCAGGCCCGTTCTCGCCAATCCAAGGAAACCCACCATCAGTGAGTGACCACTGCCGTAGCTATTGCCAAAGAAAATGCCAAACGAATAAAACCAGAAATCCCCTAATACGCCATGCCAGACGAAATAAGCCAGCAGCGGTAAAGTTACGCACAGCAAGCCAGCTACACCACTGATCGTCAATTTGAGTGCATCTTGCCAGCGACGTTGCCATGCCCAGTAGATAAACAATGCCAGATAATAACCACACCACATGGCTGCATTATTCATGCGCAGCATAGCAATCAGACCAAATGTAACTGCCGGGATCACCGCATCCTGCCAGCGGAACCGTGTCGCCAGTAACATGCGGACAAAGTAATACTGTGCGATCAAGCTGAAACAGAAGGTGTAGTCTTCAGTCATGTTGCCGTAGTAATAGCGATAGGCATACAGACACATCCACGCCAGCATGCCGGCCAGGCGACTTAGCGGCGCAATGCCCCACAATGCCAGCGTACGATAGAGCGCATTCAGACCCCAGATGAGCAGTGCCGTCTCTAGCAGCCAGATCCCCTGAAAACCACCGATGGCATAACCCACTGCATCCAGCAGAAAAATAACCGGCCCTTTAATATCGATCATGTCACGATACAACACCCCGCCATCAGCCCACATCTTACCCATGGTGGCAAACAGCGATGCGTCATAAGCCGGAGCCATGCCATACAGCAGCGGGTTTTGCAGAGCAAACAACAACCCCAGCAATGTTGGCAATAACCACGCCTGCCAGTTCCGTGCATGATCCCGTTGCTGCAGCGAAGCCTCTGCTGCCAGCAAACTATCACGCCAATCCGCCAGATATTGGCTGGCTTGCTGCCAGCGTTGCATCAATTGCGTCATCATCATTCCAGTCTGTTGTTCTTATTCCGTCGGCTGGCGGGTAAGCCAAACCGATTCGATACGATGGGCCCGAATATCGGTCACTGTGATTTGCCAACCCTGATATTCAATCACTTCATCGATAGTTGGCAGGCGTTGCAGCCACTCCAGCAACCAACCCGCCACGGTATGATAGTGTTCGGTCGCCGCAGCCGGAAACGCTAACTCACGTTGTAATTCGGTCAGTAACATATCACCACTCACGCGGTAACTGCCGGGTGCCAGCATGACATATTCCGACTCTTCACCAGTTTCCGGTAAATTGCCGGCGATCTCTTCCATAATATCGCGGATCGAGACCAGCCCTTCAAAGTTGCCAAATTCGTCGACCACAAACGCCAGATAATTTTTCGCCAAGCGGAATTGTTCCAGCGCATTCAATACTGAAATGGTTTCCGGTAAACACAAGGCCGGCTGGATCAACGATTCAATACGCAGACTTTTATCTTCCAGCAACTGGGCCAGCACATCACGTTTACGGATGATGCCCAGTGGCGCATCGCGATTACTATCGCGTGTGACCACTAATCGTGAATGCGGGGTTTGCGCCAGCAGTTGCAGAATATCTTGCTGCGGCGCATTCAGATCCAGCATTTCGATGTCACGTCGCACGGTCATCACGGCTCTGATGGGCAATGAAGAAAGTTGCAAGACACGCGACACCATGTCTTTTTCTTCTTCACTAAAAACCGCTTCCGGGGTCTGTGACACATGCGTAGGTTCATCATCCGCATGTTGAAATTTTTCCTGCTTCGCCCCCAGCAGGCTCATCACCATTTCTGCGGTACGCTCACGACGCAGCAATTTACCTTTGAATAGTTTTTCATGATTAGCTCGCGCCAACTGATTAAAGAACTCAATCAGGATAGAGAAACCAATCGCGGCATACAGATAACCTTTCGGTACATGGAAACCTAAACCATCCGCCATCAGACTGAAACCGATCATCAGCAGGAAACCCAGACAGAGGATCACTAA
>CALMKU010000041.1 GCA_937866945.1 uncultured Tolumonas sp. | reverse complement strand
AGCTGGCGATGGCCCGGTTACTGCTCGGTTTTGTCGGTGCCGGCTTTGTTATCGGTATTCGCATGGTCAGTGAGTGGTTTCCGGCCAATGAACTGGGCATCGCGGAAGGTATCTACGGCGGTTGGGGGAATTTCGGTTCGGCAGCGGCGGCTATTTTGCTGCCAACGATCGCCTTGTTCTTTGGTGGCGATGATGGCTGGCGTTATGCCGTTGGTTTCTCTGGCTTGATCTGCTTGGCGTTTAGTTTTGTCTGGTATACCAATGTCACCGACTCGCCAAAAGGTTCCACCTATTTTAAATCTAAAAAAATGGGTGGTTTGGAAGTGACCAGTAAAGGTGATTTCTTCTTCCTGCTGCTGATGAAACTGCCAATGTATATTGCGTTGGTGTTAGTGACCTGGAAATTATCACCACACGGTGTGGCGTTGATTTCTGACTCCATGGCCTTCGGGGTGTACGCAATTCTCGCGGCGATTCTGGTTTACGACTGTTTCTGTGTTTATAAAGTTAATAAAGAGATTTTTCATACGCCAGTGCCGGAAATTCAGCGTTACCAATTTAAGCAAGTTGCGGCAGTTAACGTTCTCTATTTCACCACATTTGGCTCTGAGTTAGCGGTAGTTTCCATGTTGCCAATGTTCTTTGCCGATGTGTATAAGCTCGATATGGTCTATGCCGGTTTAGTCGGGTCGTTGTTTGCCATTATGAACCTGATTGCGCGTCCTTATGGTGGCTGGTTGAGTGACCATTTTGGCCGGAAAAAGACATTGATGTTTGTGATTGCTGGGCTGGCAGCGGGTTATTGCGCGATGTCGATGATCACGAGTGCATGGCCGTTATTCCTTGCCGTGCTGGTTGTCATGACCTGTTCATTCTGTGTGCAGGCTGGTTGTGGTGCGGTGTTTGCGGTGGTGCCACTGATTAAGCGTCGCTTGACTGGCCAAATTGCCGGCATGACCGGGGCGTATGGTAATACAGGCGGTGTATTCTTCCTGACGGTGCTCTCGTTCGTGGATTATTCAACATTCTTTTTGGTAATAGCAGCGACCGCGATTTTGGGCATCATGGCTATCTTGTTTATGAATGAACCTCGTGGCCATATGGCAGAAATAAACGATGACGGCACGGTAGAACTCATCAAAGTCAGTTAATCTTAAGGTAATTCAAACGGCTATTGTTCGATAGCCGTTTCTCTTTTTTCAGAAATCATGCTCCAGCAATTGTGGGTGTAATCAATGGCAAAATCCCTTCAGGTTCGGGTTGGCGGATATTCAATTGCAGGGCAAAAGGCCATCAATCAGGATGCGTTTGCCGTCAAGATCCCAGACCATCACGAACTGGATCATAAAGGGATAGTCGCCGTCATTGCTGATGGCGTGAGCAGTTGTGAAGATTCTCATATTGCCAGCCAGACCGCCGTCACCAGCTTCATCAATGATTATCTGAGCACTTCGCCGAATTGGAGCGTCAGCACCAGCGCTTCCAAAGTGATCACCAGTCTGAACCGTTGGTTATATCAGAAGAATCAGCAAAATCATGGCGTCAAAGACAGCATGCTGACGACATTCACTGCAGCTGTGATTAAATCGTCCACGCTGCACGCGTTTCATGTCGGTGATACCCGAATTTATCTCTACAGCAATCAGCAACTCGAAAAACTAACCACCGATCATGTCGCTATGAGCGGCAAACGCACGCACCTGACGCGCGCGCTGGGGGCGGATTCACATCTTGAGGTCGATTACTTAAAGCGCTTACTCAGCGAGGGTGATCGCATTATTCTTACCTCCGATGGTGTGCATGGTGTGCTGACGCCAGAAGTGATGCGCGATATTCTTGAGCGTGAACATGATCTGGATGCACAAGCCAAAGCGCTGGTCAATCTGGCGTTATACAAAGCCAGTGACGATAACCTCACCGCACTCATTCTTGCAGTAGACTCGCTTCCTAATGAAACACTGGATGAAACGCAGCAGCGGCTAACCCAATTGCCCATTCCACCCGTGTTGCAGGTGGGGAATAAAATCGATGGTTATGAAGTGCTGGATATTATCTTCAGTGGCACGCGCAGCCATATGTATAAAGTTAAAGATATTGAAACCGGTGCGCTGTTTGTGCTCAAAGCGCCGTCAGAATATTTCACCGAAGATCTGCTGTATCTGGATGGGTTTATCCGCGAAGAGTGGGTCGGGCTGACCATCGATCATCCCAATGTGATGAAAACCTATAAGCCGCTGCGCCCGAAACAGTTTATGTATTATCTGGGCGAATATATTGTCGGCTGCGATTTACGAACCTGGATCAACGAACATCCGGAACCTGCTTTAACCGAAGTCAGAGAGATCACCAAACAGATCATCGCCGGATTACGCGCCTTTCAACGAAACGACATGGTGCATCAGGATCTAAAACCGGAAAACATCATGATCACGGTCGATGGCAAGGTCAAGATCCTCGATTTTGGCACCGTACTGATCGCGGGCAGCCAGGAAATGAATTCGCCGTTGGACAAATCGATCCCGCAGGGCAGTGTGAATTACATTGCACCGGAATATCTGATGGGGTTATCCGGCACCATGCGTTCTGATCTGTTTTCGTTAGGCGTCATTGTCTACGAGATGCTGGTTGGCAAGCTGCCTTATAAAGAGCGTTCGCCGCGAGCGGGCAAATTAAACAGTTATGCCGAACTGACCTATACGCCGGGGAAATACTTCCGTAAAGATCTGCCGGTCTGGGTTGATGCCGCATTACAAAAAGCACTGCAGCCAGATCCGGAAAATCGCTATGAGGCTTTTTCCGAGTTTTTTACTGATATATCGGCACCAAACCGGGCGCTGGAAGCTGATTTACAGCATCGCCCTATATTGGAAAAGAACCCGGTTTTATTCTGGAAGCTAACTGCCTTGGCTTTGTTGCTGGGAAATTTGTTCCAGATGTTTTATCGCATATTTAATGCAGGCTAGATCACAGAATCTTCGCCATGCTGGTTGACTGATCTGGTGCAATTGCACCGTCGTGAATCATGAAAAACCATTCAAACCCTTAAAAATGCATCTAAAGGCTATGTTTTACAGGATTTTTAAAACTGGCATGAAAGCTGAATGTATCTAAATTGTTAACGGATTAGCCACCTGTCTTCCCAAGAACTTGGCTTTCCAACAATTTGGTCACTCAGGCAATGACGCCTCACTGGTTTATTCCAGTGAGGCGTTTTTTTTGAGCATTACGCCAGCAGGTGCTGACACAGTAACCCGCGTGAAGAGTGCTAGAACCACTAAAACGGATTTAATTGGATTCGATCCAATCAAAAATAGTGCCGTAGTTTAAGGAACATAAACATGAGCAAGCAACGTCTGTTAGTCGTCGGTAACGGCATGGTTGGCCACCATTTTGTTGAACAACTGGTCAACGCGGGTGGTCTGGAACAATTCGAAGTCACCGTATTAGGTGCCGAACCTGATAGTGCCTATGACCGGGTACATCTGTCCGAAGTTTTCGGCGGTCGTGCACCGAAAGAGCTGCAGATGGCTGATCCGGAATGGTATGCCGAAAAAGGCGTGTCATTGATCCTGAGCTGTAAAGCCGAATCGCTGGATCTGGCAAACAAGACTATTACTTCCGAACAGGGCGAATCTTATGTTTTTGACAAAATGGTACTGGCAACCGGTTCTTATCCGTTCGTTCCACCTATTCCTGGTCACGAGCGTAAAGGTTGCTATGTCTATCGCACGCTGGCTGACCTGGATGAAATCCGTGATGCCTGTGCTGGTGGCCGCACCGGTGTGGTTGTTGGTGGCGGTTTGCTGGGGCTGGAAGCGGCTAACGCGCTGCGTCTGCTCGG
>CALMKU010000040.1 GCA_937866945.1 uncultured Tolumonas sp. | reverse complement strand
AAGCGCTGCAGCGCATGATCATCAGCTCGGCATCTGAAGAACAAAAACAGCGTTACCAGAATGACGAAAAGTCGTTGGTGACCGCAGGTTTATTAAATTTCGTGCAATCGATCCCGTACGATCCACTGGAAACCGCGAATGGGCAGCGTGGGATTGGTTTTCTGATGCCAGAGCAAGTGTTAGCGCAAAACCGGGGCGATTGTGACAGCAAAAGCACACTGCTGATGTCATTACTGATGGCACTGTATCCGGATTTACCACAGGCTATTGTCTATGTGCCGGATCATGCGTTTTTGGCGATCACACTATCGCGCCGGACAGGCAATGAAGAGACCATCCGCATAGATGGTCAGCCGTTTATTCCGCTGGAAGTTACTGGCCCGGCAGAGATCCCACCGGGTATAGCTGGAGATAAAAGTCAGTTATACATTCGAAATAATCAGTATCAATATGAGCGAGTTCAGCTTACCACCACAAACTCAACCCCTAACTGATAAACACCATCTACTTTATCTGCGCGAACAACTTTAGCCTCGGCAACAAACGGTGGCAGCGCATTGCTGTTGGTCGACAAACTCACACTCAGTTGTTCGCCTACGGTGAAAACAACACCCACTTCTGCTTCAATCGACATTCCATTGGCACTGAGATCACGACAGGTAGCAATAATCCGTTCAGAACCACGCACCAACGTGACTGGTGCATTGATCACCATGCGCATGAAGGTACGGCGTTCCCGGGTAGTCGTCAGCATAGTGTTCTCCTCGAAAAAAGATTAAAAATCAGTCATGACTTCTGTAAACTCAACCGGATACCATCAAAAACTAGCATCACTCAACCGTTCCGTCACTGGTTTTACCCCAGTTTCGTTACTAGAATAACGTTTCGTTATTAAAATAAGATTGTTTCTCAAACGGGGTGCGGGCGTCCGCTGAGATCACACCCGGTGAACCTGATCCAGCTCATACTGGCGTAGGAATTTGAGATAAGCCATGTTATGCCGTTTCTATTACAAACGATTGACGCCCGTTCTGATCATCCTGTTGTTTCAATAAGGTTCATGATGAGCCGTTAGAATATTTTATGGAGTACAGCATGCGTCTTTCCTGGTCATTATCTCTGGCTGCCGCCTTATTCACTGCATCTGGGTTTACTCAAGCTACCGAAACGAAACCAGTGTTAACTGTTTATACCTACGACTCGTTTGCCGGTGAATGGGGCCCTGGCCCGAAAATCAAACTCGCCTTTGAAGCGGAATGTAATTGCGAGTTGAAATGGGTCAAACTCGAAGATGGCGTTGCGATCCTCAACCGTCTGAAGCTCGAAGGCTCACACAGTAAAGCCGACGTCGCGCTGGGTATGGATGAAGCCATGTTGGCCGATGCGCATAACAGTAAACTGTTTACACCACATCACACCGATCTGAAGAGCTTAAGCCTGCCCGGCGGTTGGCAAGACAACACCTTCCTGCCATTTGATTATGGTTATTTCTCTTTTGTGTATGACAGCAGCAAGCTGAAACAGCCGCCGCAAAGCCTGAAAGAACTGGTCGAGCGTAACGATCTGAAAATCATCTATGAAGATCCACGTACCAGCACGCCGGGGCAAGGTCTGTTGTTGTGGGTCAAACAGGTATATGGCGATAAAGCGCCGGCTGCGTGGGAACAACTGGCGAAAAAAACGGTGACCGTAACCAAGGGCTGGAGCGAGGCTTACGGCATGTTCCTGAAAGGTCAGTCTGATTTGGTGCTTTCTTACACCACGTCGCCGGCCTATCACCGTCTGGCGGAACATAATCTGCAATATCGGGCGGCCTTGTTTAGTGAAGGGCATGTGCGTCAGGTGGAAGTGGCCGCCCAATTGAAAAATGCCGCACAGCCAAAGCTGGCGCAGCAGTTTATGCAATTTGTCTTAAGTGATCGTTTCCAGAATCTGATCCCGGAAGGCAATTGGATGTATCCGGTCACGAATGTGGCATTGCCAAAAGATTTCAATCAAAACGAAACACCAGCCAAAACATTATCGGTGGATGCTAAAAAATTGGGCACGCAACGTAAGGTTTGGGTAAAAGAATGGTTACAGGCTGTCAGCCATTGATGCTACGCCATTTCTGGTGGGTCTCGGGCGGTCTGGTGGCCGCCCTGATTTTATCTGTAACGCTTGGCCCGCTGGCAGCACTGTTAAGTCAGCAGGAAACCAGTGCGCTGTTATTATGGCAAGACAGCTATCTGACCCATGTAGCCTGGTTTAGCCTCAAACAGGCAGCACTTTCTGCGCTGCTGAGTTTGCTGCTGGCTATTCCACTTGCCAGGGCATTGTTCCACCGCCAATTCCTCGGAAAAACACTGTTATTACACCTGTTTGGGTTATCGCAGGTGTTACCCGTTATTATTGCCCTCTTCGGGCTGGTCGCCGTGCATGGAGCTCAAGGTTGGCTGACGCAACTGATGCGGCAAATCGGCCTGCCACTACCTGATTATCTGTTTGGTTTATCCGGCATTTTATTGGCACATGTTTTTTTTAATATGCCGCTGGCGACCCGCTGGTTGGTGCAAGCGTTAGAACAAATTCCAGCCAATCATTGGCGCCAAGCCGCTCAGCTGGATATGTCAGAATGGAGCCGTTTTCGCTGGTTGGAGTGGCCTGCGATGCGTCGTCTATTGCCGGGCTTAGCCAGTCTGATCTTCATGCTCTGTTTTACCAGCTTTACCATCGTGATGGCGTTAGGCGGCGGCCCGCAAGCAACTACGCTGGAAGTTGCGATTTACCAGGCATTGCGCTTTGATTTTGATCTGGCTTCTGCCGGGCAACTGGCGTGCTGGCAGCTGTTATTGGGCACTCTGGTGGTGCTCAGTTATGGCTGGTTAAAGCCGGCGACCGCGAGTCTGTCATCGTCACATCAACCGGTATGCCATTATCAGCACCATGCGCTGTTACCGGATTGTCTGGCTTTAGTGTGTGGTTTAGGTCTATTCCTACCCCCTTTGGCTGCGATTGTCTGGTATGGCTTGCAGGCTTTATTTGATCTGGCCTGGCAACAATCGATGCTGTTGCACACCACGATACAGTCATTACAAATTGCGATAAGCGCAGGAACATTAGCACTGGTTTTGAGCATCGGTTTGTTATTGAGTTGCCGTCATCTCGGTGTGCGTCGTCAGTCGCCACGCAGGGGGCGTTTACTTGCGGGCACCGGGTCGTTGATTTTACTGATCCCCACCTCGGTGCTCAGTACTGGTCTGTTTATTTTGCTACAAGAAAAAATCGATCTGTTTGCACATGGTTTCTGGCTGGTCATGCTGCTCAATGCCCTCGCGGCGTTGCCCTATACGTTACGGGCATTACAAGAACCCATGGCCGATGTATTACTCCGTTACGATCGACTGGCTGACAGCTTAGGCTTAACCGGGTTTTCACGTCTGCGTTGGCTGGAATGGCCATTATTGTGCCGACCGGCAGGCCGCGCGTTGGCTTTGGGTATGATTTTTTCACTTGGTG
>CALMKU010000039.1 GCA_937866945.1 uncultured Tolumonas sp. | reverse complement strand
CGTTTTGACAGATGATTATTTATTTGAACGAGTAGTTGTTGCTGTAATGCCAGGTAACATTGAATTTGTTTTTGTAGAAACGTACAGATCCACAACGGTCGGATCCGCCCTTTATCACAGATAGTGGCATGTTTCCCGTCATAGCATCGGTTTCGCTCAATCATGATGGCATGCGTTGGACGAGAGCCGGTTAAGGCGATGAACTGCAAAGCGAGCATATGCGTCATGTGATTGTAGTAAGCGGTTTTTGCCCTCAGTGTTGCGCGTTTAGCGGGGAGTCGAGCGTAGAGATCTACCTGCATTTGGTTGAAGGCACGAATAATGACGGCATCAGCTAAATTGCGTGTAGAACCGACCTGTGTTGGCGAGTCTTGTATAAACGTTCGTGAATTTTGTTCCCATTGCATGCGGTATTGCGGGATCTCACCATGATTTGTCGTCAGATATGTCGCTAGCCTTGGCTCATCTTGCATCGGATTAAGGGTGGTGGAGGCATCAAGAACACGATCGAATAATGTCAGCCATCCTTGTCGCTTTGCTTGAGTTGATATGCGCTCACAATAGCGATTTAACGCAGTAAAAATTCGATAACGCAGACGGTTACTGGTTTCTGTCTGATAGTAACGGGCGGATTGATGATGTAATTGTTCCGGTGTTAATAGAACCGACTTCGCCAAAGTGGAGAGATCACCATCAATCTGGATGCAGGTAGATAGATAGATAGTGATGAAGAGAATTTTTTGGCGAAATAGAATGGGCGGCAAGACAGGCTGTTTTTTTAGTTTGGTGAGTGATCAGACGAAATAACGCATTTTTTTCATGCCGACTGAGCAATGGTGAATCATAGCCTTGCTCTTGTAATACATGCAAAAAGAGACCATTCAGTATTGTCGGTATGGGTTGCCATAGCCAAGTCACCGAATGATGGTGAGTATAACTGAGCGCATATTCAACCCAAGATTGTGCACCGTCTTTGAAGATCCGTAAGGTATGCGGTTGGCATGATTGTGATGAAGGGATGCGACAAAGATCAGGGATCTGGCCAAGTTCCCGGAGTCCATCCAGCCGGTTGGTTAGCCACAGGTATAACCAACATACCAATTGTCTATTAGAATCGATTTTTTGAAATATATTTCCCAATGCCAACATGATTTTGTCTGCATCAGGGTAGACGCCGCCAGCATTTCTACGCCGGTTAGCTTTTTTGATCTGAGCTGCGATCGTCACGGCGCTATTTTCCAGAGCGAAGCGAAGATGGGATCCTGTTGGCAAGTTCTGCCAAATCGTTTAGTTTGGGACGTTTAAGCTGCATGACTTTGGCTTGCTGCCAACGTGAATGTAAATTCCGCCAATCTTCAGATGCACTGAAATAAGTCAGGGCTGAATGCTCATAAATTAACGTATTGATGATGTGCTCAGCTTCTGATGGTTCGTAAATCAAAATCTGAATTTTCAGGCGGTTGGCCACAGCATGATGATTGAGCATGGCCAAGACGGGAAATGGTTTCAAAAGGAAATAGCTATTAATATTATCTGGATCTTCCGTCACAGGTAAGCTGAGTTGTTCGATGAGTGTTTGAATGGCGTGTTCGGAAATAGCACTCATACTATGGACGGGATGATCTGAAACGGTGTCATTTTGAACGAGAAGCTTAACGGTCGGATGTAACGTCACACTAAGCTCGTTTACATTTACTATTTTTCGCTTCATCGAGTAGCTCACTGATTATAAATAAACCACAAATCATATCTTCATGGATAACCGTTTGAGTTGTCTATGTTTTTTTAGCAAATAAAATCTGTCTGAAAAGTCCAGTATCCTTTTAGTTTTCATTTTTGTGATGAAGTTCAAATATGATTTGTAAGGTCAATATCACAGATAGCGCAGGTCATAACGTTCTTTTACTGGTTTTCCCTCCTACAGATTAAATTCATAAGCAGCAATTAAAAACCATGAAGCAAAAACTGCGAAACCACGCTCATGATTGTTCCGAAAAGCTAAAGTAATGCCTGTGATACAAGAAGGGATTGTTTAGCAACTTGCCATTCATTTTCAGCATCTTCATCTTTTTGTTCAGCTGTTGCGCAACACGCTACAATCTCTTCATGATAAAATCATTTAAATATAAAGGTCTCAGGCAATTCTTTGAAGATGGTAATGCTGCAGGCAT
>CALMKU010000038.1 GCA_937866945.1 uncultured Tolumonas sp. | reverse complement strand
GGATGCGGACAGGTGTTGAACACCACCAAGGTTTCCATTTCAAATCGCAGCGTAATGGTGTCGCCCGCTTTCGAATGACCTGCCGCATACTTCATGTTGCCTTCTTCATCGGTAAACACTTTGCTGAACAGGTTCAGGTTCGCCGCCAGATCACGTGCACCTAAGCCATATTTCGCCACTTCCACCAAGAAGCTGTCATAACCGTTCTGTTTCCACAGGTTACGATGATGCTGGTAATCGCGTTCGCCCCAACGCGCCGCGACTTTTGCTTTGTTGGTGGTGCCTGCAACTGAGTCGATCCAACCGGTATCGTCCTGCACGATCGAGCAGAAAATACGCCCCATATCGGAATACAGACAATGACCTGTCGTCAGTTTGAATGTGTGCTGGCACTTCAATGTATCGGGCGCGTTATAACGCTCCAGCAGGTTGCGAGGGTTGTAGAACAGCATGCCGACATTGGCACCACCTTCCACATCGGTAATTTTCAGCAGTGAGCCAGCAGGCATCACCAGTGACCAGTGGCTGCCACCCGGCAGCGAATCTTCATACAGTAATTCGGCCATGTTATTGCTCCGTTTTTTCTGGTTGTGGAAGCAGCGCCGCATCTTCAGCGTTCAGCTTTCCACCCTGTAAAGGAATGTCATAAGTAATTTGCGCACCATAGCGTTGTGGCGACTGCGGATCATGACGGGTCTTATCAAACACCCAGAGCCGACTGCCCAACGCAAAGCCTTCTTTCAGGTCGTGCGTCACCATAAAAATGGTCAGTTGTTGCTGTAACCACAGCTCGCGAATGAGTTGGTGCATGTCACCACGGATCCCCGGATCCAGCGCACCAAACGGTTCATCCAACAGCAGAATGCGTGGCTTTTTCATCAGAGCCTGTGCAATTGCCAGACGTTGCTGCATGCCACCCGACAATTCGCTCGGATAACGGTTCAGCGCATGACTTAACCCCACCCGTTCCAACATGGCTTCAGCGCGTTCCTGTGCTGCTTTTTTGGCAGCACCAAACAGCTTGCCGAGGAATGGCGATTGAGAAAATTCATCCGCCAGCATGACGTTGCCGAGCACCGTCAGATGTGGAAACACCGAATATTTCTGGAACACGATGCCACGATGTTCATCCGGTTCTTGTGGGATTGGCTGACCATCCAACAACAACTCGCCACGCGACACGCTCTCCGTACCCAGCACCAGTTTCAGGAAGGTACTTTTGCCACAGCCGGATGCCCCGACCACTGTGACAAACTCACCCGCATTGATAGAGACGTTGATACGTTCCAGCACACAGACATCGCCGTATTCTTTCCAGACGTTTTTCGCCTGCAGGATGGGCATTGAGGTATTCATCCTTGCGCCTCCCCGTTACGACCGAAATACCACGGAAAGGCTTTCCGCGAGATCACTTTTAAAGTCCAGTCCATTGCAAACGCCAGCAAGGTGATCCAAACCACATAAGGCAGGATGATCGACATATCGAGATAACGACGCACGAGGAAGATCCGGTAGCCCAAGCCTTCCGTTGCCGCAATCGCTTCCGCAGCAATCAGGAACAACCAAGCACTGCCCAGTGTCAGACGAATGGCTTCAATTAAACGCGGGAGCACTTGTGGCAACATCATGCGTAATAACACTTGCAGCGTAGACGCGCCCAATGTCTGCGCTTTGATGAGTTGCTCTTCCGGCAAGCTCAGGGTTTTTAGCTGCAAATCACGGATCAGGATCGGGCAGATCCCAATCACAATCAGCATCACTTTCGCCAAATCACCTAAGCCAAACACGATGAACAGAATAGGTAGGATCGCCATCGGCGGCACCAGTGACAGCATGGTCACCACCGGCGAGCAGACGATCCTCACCAATGGAATACCACCATTGAGCAAGCCAACCGTAAGCCCCACTAATGCACTGATGACCACACCTTGCAACAGCAAATTAAGGCTAGACAGCGTATCGGCCCAGAGCAGATACTCGCCGGTGCGACGATTCGGCTCAAACGCCATCCGGACGATTGAATCAAAGATCGTCGGGAATGACGGCAACAGTTTGTCATTCGGGTTCGCGGCCAGACGAGCTTCTGAGTTCATCAGATACAGCACCAGCAACACCACGAATGGCAACAGAGCCAGTAACCAGCGACCTAAGCGATCCGGTTGACGATTAATAAGACGAGTCATCGCGGTTTCCTCTTTCCGAACGCTTACAGCTTGTTATCCGCGGCTAACTGCATAAAGGTGGGATCAAAGCGCAGTTTGATGTTGTTTTTGTCGCCATACACACCCGATGGGGTTTCGACGCCAACAAAATCAGGACCCGGCGCGCTATCCCCCAGCAACCCGTGCTGATAAGAGAACTCCGCAACCAATTGCATAGTCAGTTTCAAGTTCGGATCTTGCACCTGCGACAAGGCATCCTCTGGGCTGTAGAACATTTTGGTCGCGTTTAATTGCGCGTCGTAACCGGCCAGATCAGTGCCAGACGCTTTCGCCATGCTTGTGCGCGCCTCTTTGGCTTTCGCATCGTTGCCATACATGGTTTTCATCACTTCATACCATGCACCTGCCAACGCTTTACCCAGCTCAGGATGTGCTTTCAGCTTGTCAGTTTTCACCACCATCAGATCCAGAATTTCGCCCGGAATTTTGCTGGAATCAAACACCAAGTGGCTGTCTGGTTGCTTGGTGATTTCAGAAAGCAGCGGGTTCCATGTCACCGCAGCCGTCACATCTTTGGTGGTGTAAGCAGAGACGATATCGGCATCTGACGTGTTAACGGTTTTCACGTCTTTCTCCGTCATACCCGCTGTTTCAAGCGCACGCGCTAACAGGTAGTGCGACACACTCAGTTCAACCAGATTGACCGATTGGCCTTTGATATCTTTCAGACTGGATTTGCCTTTCAGCACGATACCGTCGTTACCGTTGGAGTAATCACCGATGATCATCGCGGTAGAATCAACACCACCCGCCGCAGGTATAGTCAGCGCGTCCATGTTGGTCATCACGCAACCATCAAAGCCACCTGCCGTGTATTGGTTGATTGATTCGACGTAGTCGTTGATCTGCACAACATCGATCTCGATATCGTATTTATCCGCCCATTTTTTGATGATGCCGCTTTGTGCAGCGTAATCCCATGGCATCCAGCCAGCGTAAATCGTCCACGCGATTTTGAATTTTTCTTTTGCGAAAGCAGGACCAGAGCCCAGTAACAGAAGCGGTAATAGACCAGCACAAAGCCATTTGCGAAGTGAAGTTTTTTTCATGGTTCCCTCCCTGGGAGTCACGGTAGTCAAATACGAGAGATCATGGCTGTGCGCCTCTGCTCTCCCGGGCTTTTTTCCCGTCGTGTAACATTCATGAAGGTCGGTAACTTTCGGACCAGACACTC
>CALMKU010000037.1 GCA_937866945.1 uncultured Tolumonas sp. | reverse complement strand
TAGGTGTTCACATTCAGCCGGAATGGCTGTTCACGATGCGCCGGAATATGCAACATCTTTTCTAATAACTGAGAAAGGATTTCTGTGCTCACACAATTCCCCGTCAAACGTTCAGAAACAATGACGCCAATCACGCTATTTCTTTTGGTTGTCAGCGCCCGTGCGAGCAGGTTTGGGTGATAACCTAATATGTGTATCGCTTCTGAGATTTTCGTTTGAATTTCATAGGAAACCGGTAGGCCATTGACGACCCTTGATACACTGGCTTTAGACACGCCGACATAATTCGCAACATCCTGCATCGTTACCATCATGCAATCCTCTTTCTGCAATTACCTACATGCTTTCGGGTTTTTATCAGCTATCGACGAAGACGCTTTGGATGAGTATACATAAAAGTATACACATATGAACATTAATGAACCAATATGATTATTATTTCCTTTCGAGTGTTGACGAGGTGGTTCATTTACGTTCATACTGATTATGAAATCGGTTTCATAATCAGGAAAGCAAAGTGATCAAATTAATTATTACCGATATGGATGGCACATTTCTGAACAGCCGTGGCGATTACAATCGTGAGCTTTTTCAGGATGTTGTGTCGATGATGCGCGAACATGGTGTGAAATTTGCGCCTTGTACCGGCAAACAAGTTGAACGCGTTGAAGAGTTGTTTGGTGAACAGAGCAAGGATTTTTGGATCTTAGGTGACAGTGCAACACGCATTAAGCACCAGGGGGAGTATATCTATCAGTCGCTCCTCAATAACACACTGGGGCTTGATATCATCGGTCAATTAGAAGCGATTGAAGGTTCTCATATTGTGATTGCCTGCACCCCTGAATTTGCAGCAATCCGACGCGATACCCCAGAGCATTTACGAGCACTGGTGAGACGTTCATATGCGCAGGTGGAGCTGGTCGATGACTACAAAGATATCGAGTCCGACTTTGTTAAAATTACGGTTTATGATGAAAATAAACAGTGCCCGATAATCCGTCCACAGCTATCAGCATTTGATGATCACGCTTATATCGTCGTTTCTGAAGCGGCGTGGATCGATATTGCTAACGCGGGTGTTCATAAAGGAACCACCGTCGAAAGATTGCAATCGATCCTTGGCGCAAGCGAAGCTGAAACGATGGTGTTTGGTGATGGTTTCAATGACATCGAGCTAATGGAACGCGCTCATTTTAGTTTCGCGATGCGCAATGCGTTCGAAGAAACCAAAGCTGCGGCGAATTTCATTACGCGTTCTAATGATGAAGATGCAGTGATGCACACCATCTTGCAATTCTTGAATCTGCAAAAGAAATGTTAACGGATTCATTCTGAAGGGCGAATAATCAACGCCCTTCAATCAAACAAAGTAACTATGTTCTAAATGAACAAATATGAACAGGTGACGTGTTCATTTATACTGACGCCAATCGCAATTACTCAAGCATGATTATGGATAAATTTTCGCCCGAAGAACGTCATCAGTTAATTCTGAATTTGTTGAACTCTCATAATAAAGTGATGGCAACAGATTTAGCGATACAACTTAGTGCGACCGAAGCAACGATCCGTCGTGATTTGCGTTTTCTTGCCAATGAGGGGCTGTGTAAAAGAATTCATGGCGGCGCACTTTCTTTGGTTCCTCCAACGGGAACACAAGAACAGCGGTTGGCAAATAATAATAGTGAGAAACAGGCACTGGCGGTTGCGGCTTTATCCATTATTAAAAAGGAAAACGTACTTTTCCTCGATGCCAGCAGCACTCATATGTTGCTCGCCAGTTTGCTGCCTAACGATATTGGGCTGACGGTCGTGACCAATAGTCCCGCGATAGCTACCCGCTTACTGGAACGACAACTTATTCGAACCATACTGATCGGTGGAGAACTAAACTATGCCGTCGGTGGTGCCATTGATATTACGGCTGTCGAAGCATTAAATAAATTCCGCTTTGATCTCTGTTTTATGGGAGTTTGTGGCTGGTCATCTGAAACCGGATTTAGTGCAATCTACTATCAGGATGCAGAATTTAAGCGTCATGTTGCCTCGAAAGCCGGTGCAATCGTCGCGCTGTGTACTGACGATAAAATTGAAGCATTAGCACCTTATCCATTTTTAGCATCTAAAGGTTTGGATTATTTGATCTGCTCTCCGAATAATGCTGAATTAAAAGAATACTTTTCCCAACTAGATTGTACTGTTATTACAAGCAACGCCGTCTGACATATATAGCATTGTCCTAAAGGAAAATTTGAATGTACGCTGATTACCATGTTCATACCGATTTTAGTGATGATTCAGTCCATCCAATGGAAGATGTCATCAAACAAGCGATTTCTTTAGGTATTCAAGAGCTTTGCTTTACTGAACATGTTGATCATGGAATAAAGCCTCGATCTTCGGAATATCTAAAGGGTGAAATGGATACACGGATGAATTGTCATTATGATAGTTATCTCGCTGAATATTTGCGGCTCAAGGAAATATATTGCAATGATATTTCGCTGAAATTTGGCATTGAGTTCGGTATCCAGATACATACTATATCTGAGTTCCAAAAAGATTTTGCAGAATACCCTTTTGATTTTGTGATCCTATCTTGTCATCAAGTCGACGACTTAGAGTTCTGGACGCAGGAGTTTCAGCAAGGCAAAACGCAGGAAGAGTTCCAAACACGCTACTACGAAGAACTTCTGAAAGTTGTTCGTGTCTACAAGGACTATAGTGTTCTTGGACATCTCGATATGATTAAACGCTATGATCATAATGAAGAGTATCCATTTGATAAGATTAAGAATGTACTAGAACAAATTCTCAAAATTGTTATTGCCGATGGCAAAGGGATCGAGATCAACACCTCTAGTTTTCGATATAAGTTGCCAGACTTAACGCCTTCCAGAGACATTCTGCGTTTGTATAAAGATTTAGGCGGGAAAATCATTACTTTTGGGTCGGATTCGCATAATGAAACGCACTTTGGCCATCAAATTGAAACTGTCAAACAAGAGTTAAAACTACTTGGGTTTGAATCATTTTGCACCTTCGACAAAATGGAACCAACATTTCATCCGCTGTGATCCGTTAATCTATTTTTACTTTTTACCCCCCGATAGCTTAAAGTAGAGGCCGTTAGTTTCATATTCATTATAAAAATGGGTCAATTGATGAACTGGTTCACTGTAAAAAATAAGTTGGCTAAATGATAATGGGGCAAAATTAGTTTGGCGACATCACCCCTATTCGATTCCAATCAGGAAAGATAACACTATTTCTATAAGAACTGCGCTTTCTTTCAGTTACCCCTCACAACCTTAGATATTAACCATTAAATTGGATGTTACATATTCAGGGACTTATAACATATTCAATATGGCTGATATTTTTATAATGACCGCGGTGTTCATTATGGTTTATTTGTCTTTCAGTCAGGAAAAACCTGCCAGAAATTAATCTCCGTTTAGTATCACCGACTTTTTTCTGATCACAGCTTGACCCTATAGTTACTTCAGGGTGTTGAATTGTAATCATACGGAAAAGACGGAGTAATCTCATGACCCACGGCTGTAATCACGACCACCACAATAAGCAAGCTACGCAGACTTCAAAGCTAAATTTTAAGGCGATGACACCTGCTGACCCAGCACATTCTTTTGTAAAAAATAAAGTGGCTGCTGTTCCGCAAGAAACAGGATGTTCTGATGACCATGACCATGACCATGATGATTCGTGTGGCTCATGCTGTTGTGCCCCCGCTTCACTCAATCTCGCTGGGTTAACCGCATCAGAAACAGTTGCAGAAGGTATACGTACACAAATCCGGATCATGCAAATGGATTGTCCGGTTGAAGAAAATTTGATTCGGAAAAAACTCGGCAATATGGCTGCGGTGAAGAGCCTAGAATTCAACCTGATGCAGCGGGTCTTAACGGTAGTTCATGAACCAGAATCGCTGGAATCAGTACTGGAGGCCATTCGCTATCTGGGTTTCAGCCCAGAGCTACCGGATAACAGCGAAAAGCTGACAGCAGCTAAAGAACAGGCTAAATCATGGTGGCCTCTGGCTCTGTCCGGCCTGTTTGCTTTGTTATCAGAAATTTCCAGCTGGATGGATTTCCCGGAATGGTCAGCAGCACTGCTGGGTATACTGGCGGTGGCTTTATCTGGCGTTTCAACCTACAAAAAAGGCTGGATTGCCGTTCGTAATGGCAACATGAATATCAACGCACTGATGAGTATTGCTGTTACTGGTGCATTATTCATCGGTCAGTGGCCGGAAGCTGCTATGGTGATGGTGTTATTTACCATCGCCGAATTGATTGAAGCTAAATCACTGGACCGAGCACGCAATGCGATTGAAGGCTTACTGAAATTGGTACCCGAAACCGTCACAGTATTAGAACCTGATGGCAGCTGGCGCGAAATTGAAGCGCAAGCCGTGGATGTTGGTCGAACACTGCGAGTTAAGCCGGGCGAGCGGATCGGCCTGGATGGCAACATCATCCGAGGAAATTCGAGCGTTAACCAGGCACCAATTACCGGTGAAAGTCTGCCGGTAGAAAAGAGTGAAGGTGATGCTGTCTTCGCTGGAACAATCAATGAATCCGGATCTTTTGAATATCAGGTGACAGCAGCAGCTGGTAATACAACGCTTGCCAGAATAATTCATGCCGTAGAAGAGGCGCAGGGGAAAAAGGCACCAACACAGCGGTTTGTTGATAATTTTGCACGTATCTATACTCCGGCTGTCTTTATCGTTGCGTTGCTTGTCGCCATATTACCGCCATTAGTTACAGGCGCTGGCTGGCATGAATGGATCTACAAGGCGTTGGTATTGCTGGTCATAGCATGTCCTTGTGCACTGGTGATTTCAACGCCAGTAACAATTGTCAGTGGACTTGCCGCAGCAGCCCGTCATGGCATCCTGATCAAAGGTGGTGTCTATTTGGAAGAAGGACACAAATTAGCATGGTTGGCGCTTGATAAAACCGGGACGATTACTCATGGAAAACCTGTACAAACTGATTTTGAAACCTTAGCGGACATGGATGCAGTCAGTTGTCGCAAGTTAGCTGCCAGCCTGTCAGGCAGAAGTGACCATCCGGTTTCCCGAGCTATTTCGGCGGCGGCTGCAAAAATTCAGATGCCAGTGTTGGCTGTAGAATCTTTCGAGGCTCTTGCTGGCCGAGGTGTTCGCGGCGTTATTGATGGTAAAACATATGCGTTAGGTAATCACCGACTGATCCATGATCTGAATCTCTGTACACCTACCTATGAAATACAGATTGAAACACTGGAGCGGTTTGGCAAAACGGTTGTGTTGTTGGCAGATGAACACAGGGTACTCGCGTTGTTCGCCGTCGCCGATACAGTAAAAGAGAATAGCCATGCCGCTATCGGCGAATTGCACCGCTTAGGTGTGAAAACAGTTATGCTGACCGGCGATAATCAATACACCGCAGATGCGATTGCACAACAGGTTGGTATCGACCAAGCTCGGGGCGATCTGTTACCGGAAGATAAACTACAAGCCGTAGAATCATTCGGCCAGGAAGGCGTAGTCGGCATGGTGGGTGATGGTATTAATGATGCCCCCGCACTTGCCAAAGCGCATATTGGTTTTGCTATGGGGGCTATGGGGACTGATGCCGCGATTGAAACAGCCGATGTCGCACTGATGGATGATGATTTAAATAAAATTCCCGCGTTTGTCCGGCTTTCACGAGCGACACGTTCGATTCTTGTTCAGAACATCAGTATGGCGTTAATCATTAAAAGTGTGTTCCTGATTCTAACCTTAGCGGGTTTGGGCACCATGTGGATGGCCGTATTTGCGGATGTGGGTGCCAGCCTGCTGGTTGTCGGAAATGGCTTGCGGTTACTTCGTAAATAAAGTGAATGCACAGGTTGCTATTTCACCACAGTGGCCTGTTATCTGAAAAAAAAGATCTGAGTAGATCTATGATGGAGAGACGATGATGAAATGTCCGGTATGTACAGACGCGACTCTGGTAATGACTGAACGCCAAGGGATCGAGATCGACTATTGCCCACAATGCCGAGGAGTGTGGCTGGACCGGGGAGAGCTAGATAAAATCATTGAACGCTCAACTGCTGTATCCAGTACACCTGTCAACCCAACACCTCAGCAACCACCCCATTCAACGCCGATATATCAAGAACAGCAGCACCATGACAGGCATGGTTATAACGACTATCGCAATGATCGTCATCATGGTGGACATCATAAGTCTTTCTTGAAGAATTTATTTGACTGATATTGTGTCAGGTATAACAAAACCCACGGAGTGTTATCATGATCATGATATTTCTTGGCTTGGTCTGGCTCCATTCTGTGGGCCAGTTGCTCATTTAAGCTATTTTCATGATGAGCAAGTAATATTGAGAGTGTGGTCGAGCATAATGCAACTATGCCGATTTAGATAAATCGACCAATTTCTGCTGGGTTGACAAGTAGTCAAATTGGGACGTTCTTGGACTATTCAAGTCTAGCATGTGCAGGATTTATACTATCTTCTGCAAAAACGTTTTGGGGCACAAATGAGTTACAGGCTCAGAGTCATGCTTGTGCTCACCGAGCGATTCTGTCGCAATGACAATCAACTTTATCTTATAACATTGCCTAAACTTTTTATGACAAGTTCCCGCTTGGAAAAGCGTCAAAAATAGCCCGATATACAAAAAAATATGACAACTGCTATAATCAGGGTTCGAAAAAGAAAAGAATTATCTTAACCCACTGTTAAATGTAGATTTTATTAATAATCGTCAAAGTTTATGTCTTAGTGTATTCCCAAGGGTGACTGCTTATGGGTAAAGAGTATGATGGCATTCATCGCATTAGCTTTCTAATCAACGAACAAGGCACTATTGAGCATGTTTTTGATGATTTTAAAACCAGTAACCATCATCAAATCCTGATCGATTACCTCGATTCGATCTAAGCGCAAACAATAAGGCCGGAAATTATTCCGGCCTTATATCTAATCATTTATCTATACCGTGAAAAACTTAGCGTTTACCCATGCAATGACAAAATAACTCGACAACATAGCACTGATCGCTAGCATGATCGGTCTTAGATTTGGACGATTACGAGCAATCAATACAATCGCCAGCGAGGTTGGATAAAGACCAAACATATAGCGAGGAACCGTATTAGTACTGGTCATGATCGGCACAAAAGTACAAATAAACATGAACAGAGCTTCCGCATAACGTTTTTGCTTAAACAGATATATATTCAGTGCCCATCCAACTGCAATCATGATTGACAGATAGATTTTCCGCCCACCGGTTTCAAACCCTTCCAGCCAGTATCCGAACGGATTCCCGAAAATACGTCCCCATGCCAGCTGAATGTTCTTAAAGGAGAACGCATCACCAACGTGATAATGCATGTAGAACATGTAAGCAAACATCACCAACGGAATAAACCAGATAGCCAGAATAACCCGGAAACCACGGTCACCAAACTTAAGCAGTTCCCGCCAGCCATAGGCTTGCAGCGCAAGAATTCCCACAGAGAAGACAACCATGACACCGATATTACGCGTGGCCGTCATCAGCAAACCAGCGACCGCAACCCATAGCCACTGATGCCGATAGGCAAACAAGAACACCACCATCGTCAACGTAATGAACAGAGCCTCTGTATAGGGTGCGATAAAATAGACGGAGTATGGTGAGAATGCCAGCATCCAGACACCAAACCGGGCTACATCCAGCTCCTGTCCTAGTTGGCGCAAACATAAATAAAACAGCGGCAGCATAGCGAACGATGAAACGTTGGCGATGACATAGAAGCCATATAATGATGGCATGCCAAACAGTTCACCAATGTAATGCCCAAGGATCGGGAATAGAGGGAAGAAAGCCCAGTTAGCTGCATGGCCGGTTGTTAGACCATGCGGATAAGAGTCATAGCCAATATCCGCAATACTCTTAAACCAGGCACAATCGAACTGACAAAATACACTCCACACATCCGTTTCAAGCGAATCAACAAGGTTGATCTGCCCAATTTGATCTGTCTCGACGTTATAGTGCATTGCGCCAAAATAGCCAATTGCATACAACATGACGCGGCTTACTAAAAAAGCCAGCGCAATGATCCCCCAGTCTTGTCGACTGATATGCAACCGGGAATAAATAACGTTGATGTTATCTGTCTGCACAACTTACTCCAGCATTACTCAGGCAAAAACCCAGATTCGGGATAACACATAAGTCAGCACGGTAACCGCCAGTGTCGCAATAACAATTGGCAGCAGACCCGACAGACCAATCCACAGTAAACCAGATAACAACACGTAGCGAACACCGAGCGAACTGAGCGCTACCATTAAAAATTTACTGACTTTACCGTGCTTCTGGAATGTGACGTAGCGGTGCCCGAAAAAAGAAAACCAGAACGCCACAAAAAAACCGATCGATGTAACCAGATACTCGGAGATCTCAGGCCATAAATGAAGGCATAGCGTCGCTATGCCTAAATCAACTATGGTTGCACCGCCACCGACCAGGCCAAATCGGAATAACCGCCAGAATTCATCTTTTGTAATCATTCTGGTTTATCTTCTTCCAATTCAGCAACAGCAGAAACCTTAGAACGCGAATACTGACCATAAACGCCTTCAACGAGGAATACTGGGCGTTGTTTAACTTCCAGGAACATACGACCGATATATTCGCCCATAATACCGATGGAGAGGAGCTGCATACCGCCTAGGAATAAAATCACGCACATCAGCGAAGCATATCCTGGGCTATCTACACCGACAAAAATCACTTTCAATATGATGATCATCATGTAAAGGAAGCTGATTGCCGCAACAGAAGCGCCGATATAGCTCCAGACCCGCAGCGGCCAGCTGGAAAAACTGAACAAACCATCCAGTGCAAAGTTCCACAGCTTCCAGTAATTGAATTTTGTGGTACCGGCAGCACGCTCCGGACGAGCATAAGGAACACCGATTGAGCGGAAACCAGCCCAGGCAAATAACCCTTTCATGAAACGGTTACGTTCCGGCAATTGGTTGATTGCTTCCACTACACGGCGATCCATTAAACGGAAATCGCCGGCATTCTCCGGGATCTTAGTCGTAGTTGATACAGCATTAAAGAAGCGATAGAAACCGCCTGCAGTCAGACGTTTCATGGCCGTATCAGCATTACGATCAGTACGTACACCATATACAGTGTCATAACCTTCTTCTTTCCACATCCGGACGAATTCCAGTACCAGTGCCGGTGGATCTTGCAGATCAACATCCATTGGTACCACAGCGTCGCCACGAGCATGGGCAAGACCGGCGGTCATTGCCGCTTCTTTACCAAAGTTACGGGCCAGGTTGATCAGAGTAACGCGGCTGTCTTTTTCAATCGCTTTTTCAACAACTTCTCGCGTGCGATCACGGCTGCCGTCGTTAACAAAAACGATTTCCAGTTGATCACGCAATGGTGCCAGCTCTTTATCGATCGTTTCAATAAAGGTATCGATGCTTTCTTCTTCGTTATAAACCGGTACAACTAATGAAACAGTAAAAGATTGTTTGCTCATAATAACCTCATCCCGCGCGGGATAATTTGAATGTTTTGAACATGATAGAGTGGTTGCTTTGCAATGACACATAGTTTGGATCAGCCGGATCAGCAATGAATAGACCCGCCGGGAGGGTTAGCTCAAACGTCTGAGGACCGGCTTTATCAAATTTAACTTTTTGAGACCATTGGTCGCCAACACTCACGCTGAGTTCTGTATTAGCGGTTTTAGTCGTCAATGTTCCTTCAAATTTCAGCGCACCGGGTTCGCGGTGTAAGGTGAAATACAATCCACCCTTACCGTCAAACAGTGATCCTGAGCCATCTTTTTCAGGGATGTCCCAGCCTGCTCTTGAAAGATACGAACAGCGCTCCCGTTCATTGGTGAGATCCATTAATGTGCCAGGGATATAAGCGAGTGTTTGATTACGATTCCAGATATGGGTTTTCTTTTCCAGATAATACATACGATATGCCATAGACACATCAGGATGCTTAGCGAGATAAAGTACATACAGGTAAAAGGCACTGAGTGCCAGAAACGTGAGAATAAAGATAAATTTAACACTGCGAGTCATCATTAGTTCTGACCTCATTATTGTTTGCGCCAATCCTAATTCAGAACACAAAGAAACAACAGAGAGTGATGGCTTGATCACATAAAAATATATCCATTCAGATAACTTGACACCTGAAGCAACCGTTTTCACCTGCTTTTTGATATAGATAAAGAACTGTAACGCCTGATACCTATACACTAAATGCATCTATTACTGGCAGGATACCACTTATGAATATGAATCATGCTCAGCGACTGATACTCAGTAATCAATATGAAATACTGAGTAAGCTGAATCCTGAGAAAGCGGATTATTATCATCGCTGTAAGACAATTGTAGAACGTGGTTACTGTTTACAGATGCTGGAGTTAGAAAAAGAGTTTGGCCATCTGACTGAGGAAGCATGCCGAGAAGTAATTGACACGCTGGAAATGCATCATGCACTTAAAGTTTCTTATGAAAATTTACCCGCAGAAGATCAAGCTCAAATTTCTGCAGCTCGTTTAGATTTCATTGGTTATGCCAGAGGCTATGAACGTGAACTTGCTGATTATGTCTGTTATCTGCTGGATGTAGAAAAACGCTTCCCTGATTTAGGAAAATGTTGCGCCAGCTTAAATTCTGAAATAGCTATGCACGACAAGTATGAGCGGATGCTGGCTGAATGGCGTGAT
This sequence comes from uncultured Tolumonas sp., assembly GCA_937866945.1. Taxonomy (GTDB): domain Bacteria; phylum Pseudomonadota; class Gammaproteobacteria; order Enterobacterales; family Aeromonadaceae; genus Tolumonas. Next base: position 1,009 of record CALMKU010000037.1, on the reverse strand, counting down.
TGTCCACGTCAATACAAACTATCCATTCAAGAAATTCGTAATATCGTCACTGCTTAATAAATTTGTAGTCAGCCAAACATCCCATTAAAAAGATGATTGGCTGATTATTCTTATTCCGATGCAGCTAATTGGGTAACTGGTTCGGTCAATAGATTCTTTTTCTGCAGCCAGTATCCTGCCGTCCACATTCCTGCAACCATAGCAAAAATAAAGACAATCGCAGGCCAACCAATCAGTGCCACCATGGCAATTGCTGGCCCCGGACAAATACCAGCCAGCCCCCACCCGGCGCCAAATATCAGAGCACCAATAATCAACTGGCGATCTAATGCTTTTTTAGTTGGCAAATGCAAAGCAGCACCATTCCATGTTTGTTGGCGCTTTTTAATAAGCAAGTGATACCCCGGAGTAAAGACAGCCAAAGCCCCGCCTATCACCAACATCAATGATGCATCCCACTCCCCGGTGATATTAAGAAACCCTACAACTTTATCGGGTTGCATCATGCCTGAAAGTGCTAATCCGAAGCCAAAAAGAATACCGGCAATTAAAGTAATCACAGCTCACCTCTTAATAGATCATCGCGACAATTAACGCACCAGAAAATATAAATAATCCGGTTGCCATCAATGAACGGATTGAAAAACGACCAATGCCACAAATACCATGTCCACTGGTACAACCGTTAGCCAAACGAGAACCAACGCCGACTAAAAGGCCTGCTAATATCAGCAACGGCGATATTTCAAGTTTTGCTACTTTAAGATGTAAAACATACGTTGCCACACTGCCCCCGAACGTCGTACCAACCAGAAATAAGATACGCCAGCGTTTGCTGTCTGGAGCTGAAACTAATCCGGAGATGATTCCGCTGTAGCCAGCGATCCGTCCTTTCCCCCATAAAAGTATCAGGGCTGCTAAACCAATCAGGAGCCCGCCAAGCAACGAACTCCACGGCGTAAAATTGAGCATACATAAAGACCCATTAAATTAGATAAAGCTAATTTAA
>CALMKU010000036.1 GCA_937866945.1 uncultured Tolumonas sp. | reverse complement strand
CCTGCCTCGCCATCGCCAGCGCATGCCACGAAATACAATACACGCGGTTATTCCGTTCATAACCAGATTGGAAAGGACACTCTTATGACTCAAATATCATCCCCATTACGAGTTGGCGTTGGCGGGCCTGTTGGTTCTGGCAAGACTGCGCTGTTAGAAGTATTATGTAAAAAAATGCGCAATCACTTTGAGATTGCCGTCGTCACCAACGATATCTACACCAAAGAAGATCAGCGGATTTTAACCGAAGCCGGTGCGTTAGCTGCCGAGCGTATTGTAGGGGTGGAAACTGGCGGCTGCCCACACACGGCGATCCGCGAAGATGCATCGATGAATCTGGCCGCTGTCGAAGCGTTAAGTGAGAAATTCGGCAATCTGGATGTCGTTTTCGTTGAGAGCGGTGGCGACAACCTGAGTGCCACCTTCAGCCCTGAATTAGCTGATATGACCATCTATGTGATTGATGTGGCGGAAGGGGAAAAAATTCCACGCAAAGGCGGGCCTGGCATTACCAAATCCGATTTATTGGTGATCAATAAAATCGATTTGGCCCCGTATGTTGGCGCTCGTTTGGATGTGATGGAATCAGACACCAACCGTATGCGGCCAGAAAAACCGTGGACATTCGCCAATCTGAAAACCGGTCAGGGCGTTGATACCATCATCGATTTTATCGTGACACATGGCATGTTAACGCCGAAGTCATAAACCGAATCTGTCTTATAAATGTAGCATTATTTATCTTGTGTACCCCAGCGGATGCTGGGGTGCTTATTCTCTAAACATGCATCAAGACAATGTTGGCATCTCACATGAATAACGCTATTGACGCCGAAAAGGAGATAAGCGAAGCCATCTCTATTAAACGGCATTAGTTGCGCCAAACCATGAAAGAAACGTGCGATATTGCATTAACTGTGATGGTTTAGGGGGCGTGCATAAATAATACGCAGCTCCGGTTTTTACCGATTCCGCAAAGGGTCTGACAAGGCGTTTCATGCGAGCGTCCTCTTCGATGAGCGAAATATCCGCCATCGCAACGCCAAAGCCTTGAATCGCGGCACTGATGGCGAGATCCATAGTGTCGAAATGCTGGTTTTTGCGCATGGTAAACGCGTGGCTAGCGTTCGAGGCGAGCCATAATTTCCAATCACGTCCATCTTGCGTTGGATGCAAAAAAGTAAACGCCGATAAATCCAATTCGCCATCTTTCTTGCCCATCTGCTCGATCAGA
>CALMKU010000035.1 GCA_937866945.1 uncultured Tolumonas sp. | reverse complement strand
GGCTGATGATGTTCTAACATGGCTTTATCATGCACACCCCAGGTCACACCAATACTGTCCATGCCGATAGCCTGCGCCATCGCTAAGTCATGCACTGAATCACCGACCATCACAGCGGACTGCGTTGACATATTTAGTTCATCTAAAATTTGTTGCAGCATGAGCGGGTCTGGCTTTGATTTAGCCTCATCAGCCCCCCGACGCGCACAAAACAGCGCAGTCATGTCAGTTTCAAGCAAGACACGTTCTAAACCACTACGTGATTTACCGGTTGCTACTGCCAGCGATTTCCCACTTGCATGCAATTGCTGCATCATACGATCAATACCAGAAAATAACGGGGTCGGTGTATCATCAAGATGTTTATAGTAGTTACTATAATGCTGAATTAACGTTTTATGCTGCTCATCTGAGGCTTGCGGAAACAGACGCTGCATCGAAACTTGTAAGCTAAGTCCGATAATGTCTTTGACTGAACTGGCTGGCGGCACAGCTAAATAAGTAGCCTGTGCCGCTTTTTGCATAGAGGAAACGATCCGATCGACCGAATCCATCAGCGTACCATCCCAGTCAAAAATGATGAGTTGATACTCTTTCATACTACTTTTCCAAACGATCTAATGCAGACTGCAACTCTTTATCGAGCGGTGCTTCCACTGACATTTCTTTCCCCGTTACTGGGTGTGTAAATGTCAAACGATAGGCATGTAGGAATAAGCGGTGTAGACCGGCTTTTTTCACCTGTTCGTCAAATTCACGTTCACCATACTTATCATCGCAGGCAATAGGGTGCCCTGCATGCAATGTATGCACACGGATCTGATGTGTCCGCCCCGTTATCGGGCTTGCCATCACTAGGGTTGCATGAGCAAATTTCTGCATGATCTGGAAACGGGTTTCGGAAGGCTTACCTTCACTATTTACCCGAACAATACGCTCACCAGACTGCAGAATATTTTTCAGCAAAGGTGCATTCACTACTTTGACATGTGACTGCCATTGTCCGCGCACCAAAGCCAGATATTGCTTGCGCATAGTTTTAACACGTAATTGTTCGTGCAAATGTTTCAGCGCACTGCGTTTTTTTGCCACCAATAGCAAGCCTGACGTATCACGATCCAGACGGTGCACCAGCTCCAGAAAACGACTTTCTGGTCTTAACGCACGCAGACCTTCGATCACGCCAAAACTCAGGCCACTCCCACCATGTACCGCTAAACCGGATGGTTTATTCAACACGATGATCGCATCATCTTCAAAGATGATTTGATGAGCCAATGCTTGCACTGAACCGAGTTTTGACGAAGGCAGTTCATTCTCTTCGGCAACGCGAACAGGAGGAACACGAATTTCATCGCCAACACAGAGTTTATACTCAGGTTTAATGCGTTTTTTATTAACTCGCACCTCTCCTTTGCGCAAAATACGGTAAATGAGGCTCTTAGGAACCCCTTTTAGCTGAGTTTTCAAAAAGTTATCTATGCGTTGTCCATCTTGCTCAGCATCAATAGTGATGAACTGTACGCCAGGATTTGTATTATTCATGTGGTAATTCTAACTCAGCCATTGATGATTGTCGCAAACTCATTACAGCATGCCTTGCGTAGTTTCAGAGGAAAATGGAATAATGGAGCGATTTTCTATATAAAGCGTAAAGCTGATTGTTGTCTGTAGCTCGCTATCACAGAAAATCATCGATTCTTCACCCGCCCCCTTGTCGCAAGGGAGGAAACATGAATGCGCCTAAAAGTGCGCCTCACGCATGATCCAACCGAGAGGTTGCTAACCACATGCCATTAAGACCCGAGGCCGGTAGTGTCTGTTTCGAGCAACTGTGAAGTACATAATAAAACAATTTACAAAAACAGAGATTTTAATGAAAAGAATGCTAATTAACGCGACTCAGGAAGAAGAGTTGCGCGTTGCCCTCGTTGATGGGCAGCGTATTTATGACCTGGATATCGAAAGCCCAGGCCACGAACAAAAAAAAGCCAATATTTATAAAGGTAAAATTACCCGGGTCGAACCGAGTCTGGAAGCAGCCTTCGTTGATTATGGTGCTGATCGCCATGGTTTCCTGCCGCTCAAAGAGATCGCCCGCGAATATTTTCCTGAAAACTATACATTCCATGGTCGCCCTAATATCAAGGAAGTGATCAAGGAAGGTTTAGAAGTTATTGTTCAGATCGATAAAGAAGAGCGAGGCAACAAAGGTGCAGCGTTAACCAGCTTTATCAGTCTGGCAGGTAGCTATCTGGTACTGATGCCAAACAACCCTCGTGCTGGCGGTATTTCTCGTCGTATTGAAGGTGATGAACGTACCGAACTGAAAGAAGCCATGAACGGTCTGGAAGTGCCAGCCGGTATGGGTTTGATTGTGCGTACTGCTGGTGTTGGTAAATCACAGGAAGAGCTGGAGTGGGATTTAAACATTCTGCTGAAGCACTGGAATGCGATTAAAAATGCATCTAGCAACCGTGCAGCTCCTTTCCTGATCCATCAAGAAAGTAACGTTATCGTTCGTGCCATTCGTGATTATCTGCGTCGCGATATCGGCGAGATCCTGATCGACAGCGAAACTATTTTTGAACGAGCTAAACAGCACATTGAATTAGTTCGCCCTGATTTCCTGAACAGAGTAAAACTCTATAAAAGTGAAATCCCGCTGTTTACTCACTTCCAGATTGAAAGTCAGATTGAATCTGCTTTCCAACGTGAAGTGCGTTTGCCTTCCGGCGGCTCGATTGTTATTGATCCAACAGAAGCCTTAACTTCAATCGATATCAACTCATCTCGCGCTACTAAAGGTGGAGATATTGAAGAAACGGCACTGCAGACCAACTTGGAAGCCGCTGATGAAATTGCTCGTCAATTACGTCTGCGTGACTTAGGTGGTTTGATTGTTATCGACTTCATCGATATGACGCCGGTACGTCATCAACGTGAAGTGGAAAACCGCCTGCGTGATGCTGTGCGTCAGGATCGTGCTCGCATTCAATTAGGTCGTATATCTCGCTTTGGTTTGTTGGAACTGTCACGTCAGCGCCTGCGCCCTTCATTAAATGAATCAAGTACCCATGTCTGCCCACGTTGTAGTGGTCAGGGCTTTATTCGTGATAACGAATCACTGGCCTTGAGCATTCTGCGTTTGATTGAAGAAGAAGCTTTAAAAGACAACACCGAGCAGGTTATTGCTCAGGTGCCGGTTGATGTTGCCGCCTATCTATTAAACGAAAAGCGTCAGGCAGTATTAAAACTGGAACAACGTCATAACGTCCAGTTGCTGATCATTCCAAATACACGTCTGGAAACACCGCACTTTGAAGTGTCTCGTTTCCGTTCAGGCGAAGAAAGTGATGCACTCAGTTATGAATTAAAAACTGATGCACCAGTGGAAGAGTATCAGCCAAAACCACAGTTGATTGTTACACCAACTGAACAGCCTGCGTTACAAGGCTTTGCAGCTCCAAGCGTGCCAGCACCAACACCAGTGACTCCAGCTCCGGCCTCTCCTGCGGCAAAACCAGCATCTGAAAGTGTCTTGTCACAACTGTTTAGCTGGATTGGCTCTTTGTTCAAATCACCAGCTAAAACACCAGCAGTTGAAGAACAAGAAACGACAAAGGAACGCCCACAACAACCGCGTCGTCGTGACAACCGCAATAATAACCGGAAACGTAATACACCTTATGCTGGTCGTAATCGTGAAGATGATGTTTCTGGTTCAGTGACTACTGATGAGAAAGCGCAAGCCTCACAGACACGTCAACCACGTCGCCCTCGTCCAGAACGGACTGAAAGACCTGAGCGAACTGAACGTCCAGAACGAGTTCAACGCGATAATACGGTAGAAAAAGAACCAACAGCAACCAGACCAGAACGTGCGCCTAAAGAACGTAAGCCGCGTAATGAAGTTGCAGCCGCCAGTGTTGTTGACGATCAGCAGGATGTTGCCCGCAAAGAGCAACGCGTAGAAGAACGTCGTGAACGCCGGAATAATCGTAGCAAGAAAGTACGCGTGACCAATGAAACGGTGCAGCCTGAAGTAGTCGTTGTTGATAAATCTGATGCAGAAACAGCAACTGAACAACAGACCCGGACACGTCGTCGCCGTAATAATACGGAACGCAATACCGAGAGAGATGTTCAGGAAACTGTTGCAGTAGAAACTATCACTAACGCGACTACAACAACGCCTGTAGTGGAAGCATTGGCTGTTACTCCAGTAGCAGAGCCATTACCGACTACTACGCTTGAGGCAACAGCTGCTGTTAGTTCTGAACACCCAGCTACGTTTGTTGAAAATGCAGTGCCAGAAGTTGCTGCAGACGCAGACACCGCTGTAATTCAGCAAGTTCAGGCTGATGTAGCCGTTGTAAATATCGAACAGAATGTTGCCGAGAATAACGTTACGGCCGCTGATGTTATCGTTCCTGTTGCACAAGATCCTGTTGAGCCGCCTGTTGTTGCTATAGTAGAAGCAGTACAGGTAGTAGCTAAGGAAGCCCTAAAAACTGAACCAGTTCCAGTTATTACTGCAGCTGTAACCGTAGCGCCAGTAGCTAAACCAGAAGTTCGGGGCGTTATTGCCCGTGTTCGGTTTGCGAATGCGGAAATGACTCGGCCAGTTGAAACCCCATTACCTCCGGTACCGCCAAAAGGCGATTTCCCACCTTATGAGCGCAAACCGGTAAATGGTAGTGGTCGTGCAGCTGGGACATCAAGTCTGAAACAGCAGGCATCGGCTCCAGCCGGACGTCCAACTGAAAATCTATAAGTGATTGATCCCCGTCGTTGTACCCACAACGACGGGGATATTTTAGATGTATCTTTCCTTCTGCCAGCAAAACCCCTTCATTATTACTACCCAAACAGCATCGATTAATGGTATATTTTTGACTAAAATCAAAAATCAAATAGCGTCGAGATGATCCAGGACAAAGCAAAAGCAAAAAGACCTCCATCATGTGGCGGAGCCATTCACTGCCAAGATTGCAGTATTAGCCAACTCTGCATTCCTTTTTCGCTTAATAGCTCCGAGCTAGACCTTCTCGACTCCATTATTGAACGCAAAAAACCAATCCAGAAAGGTGAAACACTTTTCAAGGCCGGCGATGAGCTTAAATCCTTATTTGCCATTCGTTCTGGAACAGTGAAATCCTATACCATCACAGAACAAGGCGATGAACAGATCACTGGTTTTCATCTCGCTGGCGACTTGGTTGGCTTTGATGCAGTAACTCGCCTTTACCACCCATCTTTTGCCCAGGCACTGGAAACTTCCATGGTCTGCGAAATTCCTTACGAAATTCTGGATGAACTCTCCGGTAAAATATCGAAGCTGCGCCAGCAGATCATGCGACTAATGAGCAATGAAATTATCTGTGATCAAGAGATGATTTTATTGTTATCAAAGAAAAACGCCGAAGAACGTTTAGCCGCATTTCTCAATAACTTGTCTAACCGCTTTTCACAACGAGGTTTCTCTCCCAGAGAGTTTCGTTTAGCCATGACCCGCGGCGATATTGGCAATTACCTAGGCCTTACTGTTGAAACCATCAGCCGTTTACTCGGCCGTTTTCAGAAGATCGGTTTGATCAAAGTAAAAGGTAAATACGTCACCATCCTAGACACAGCGGCATTATCGCAAATAGCAGGTTCAGCTGGAAATCAAACACCAGAATAGTCGCTGGAAATAAATACCTTACGGAGTATGCTTGATCTAACAGTTATCTCGCTATAAATCGACTACGCTCAATGTAGTTGTAATAGCGATATCGTTACCCAAGGAGGCTCCTATGATTAAATATCGGAATATCCTGGTAGTAATCGATCCCACCATGCCTGAGCAATCAGCATTATTGCGCGCGGTGGAACTCGCCAGGTTAGAAGATATTGCTCGTATCAAAGTATTTCTTGCGATTTATGATTTCTCATATGAAATCACCTCTATCTTATCGAATGAAGAACGTGAAGAGATGCGGCAAGGGGTGGTCACGCATCGCCTCGGCTGGCTATCTGGCATGATCAAACCTTATAAAACAGAAGGTTTAGATATTGAAGCAAAAGTCATTTGGCATAGTCGGCCTTTTGAGTGCGTGCTTCAGGAAGTCAAAGAACATGACCATGATCTGGTGATCACCAGCGCACACCATCATTCTTTATTGAAATCATTTATCTTCACCCCTAGTGACTGGCATTTATTACGGAAATGTCCTTGCCCTGTGCTGGTAACCAAACACCATGGTTGGCCTGCCGGTGGTAATATTCTGGCCGCAATCAACATCAGTGATGAACCCGAACAGATGGCTTTGAATGAACGGATCATTCACGAAGCGAAAGTAATTGCACAGTTAGCGAAAGCTAGCTTGCATTTGGTTAATGCATTCCCGGCCCCTATCGTGAACATAGCCTTGGAATTACCCGGCTTTAGCCCTGAGCTTTATAGTGATGCAATGCAACAGCATCACCAGACGGAAATGGAAGAATATGCACGTAAATTTGATATTCCGGCAGAATGTATTCATATAGTAGAAGGAATGCCCGAGGATGTCTTGCCTGAGCTGGCTAAATCGCTGGATGCAGAATTGACTATTCTTGGTAGTGTCGGACGTACCGGCTGGTCAGCCGCCTTCATTGGCAATACGGCAGAACGGGTGGTTGACAGTATTCATGGCGATTTACTGGTAGTTAAAGCGTACGAATAATATTACTTTGCTTGCTCCGAAAATGACGGCCGCTATAATTGCGGCCTCTCTTTTTTTGGGGCCCGCAACAATGCCAGATCTTACCGCCAAGCAACAATACAACAATAACAAACTTCAAAAACGCCTGCGTCGCCATGTCGGTCAAGCTATTGCCGATTTCAACATGATCGAAGAAGGTGATCGCATCATGGTTTGTTTATCCGGCGGGAAGGACAGTTTTGCCATGCTGGATATTTTGCGCAACTTACAGGCCAGCGCCCCCATCAATTTTGAACTGATCGCCGTCAATCTGGATCAAAAGCAACCAGGCTTCCCAGCGGAAGTGTTACCGAACTACCTTGATTCTATCGGTGCTCAGTACAAGATCGTGGAAGAAGATAC
>CALMKU010000034.1 GCA_937866945.1 uncultured Tolumonas sp. | reverse complement strand
CTGGCCAACAGGAACAGGATGGCGAAAATCACCAGCATGCCGTATTGATCCCAGATGCGGGCGAGTTGCAGCCCTGAGCGACTTGTCTCTTTTTTTGCTGTTGTTTGTGCAGCAGTGGTTATTGCCATGGTAAAACTCCTCAATTATCTCAAATCTGAAACCGGTTATTAACGAGCTGGCATCGCCAGATGCAGGGCTTTAATTTCATTGGCTTCGGTATGCAGCAACTCGCCGGATACCCGTCCTTCACGCATCACCATGATGCGGTCGGAAACGCCAAGCACCTCTGGCAACTCACTGGACACCACCACCACGGCGATACCCGATTTAGCCAGATCGTAGATCACGTTATAGATTTCATTTTTGGCACCGACGTCGATACCACGGGTCGGTTCGTCGAGCAGAATGACTTTCATGTCTTCTGACAACCAACGGCCCAAAATTGCTTTTTGCTGATTACCACCCGACAGATGCATGATGGCCTGATGCGGTGACGGCGTTTTCACCCGCATGTCGCGGATACGCAATTTGGCGTTTTCATCTTCCCATTGCTGATTGATGAGGAAGCCGCCACGCGCTTTATGCCGACGAGCACTGATATTGATGTTTTCCTGCACCGAGTGGATCGGGATGATGCCCAGTGCTTTACGGTCTTCAGTGCAAAGCATGATGCCGCTATGAATTGCATCAATTGGGTTACGGATCGGTACTGGTTTGCCAAATACACAAATATCACCGGATGCCATTTTTTCCGCGCCGAAGATCAGTTTCAGCATTTCGCTGCGTCCAGCACCGACCAAACCGAAGATCCCGAGAATCTCACCCCGTTTCACATGGAAAGAGACCGGTGCTTTTAGGCCTGGCCCCATCAGATTGCTGACCTGCAGACCCATTTCGCCATGCGGACGAGGCTCATAGCCGTAGATATCGGTCAGATCACGGCCCACCATGGTTTTCACCAACAGGTCACGGTCGACTTCTTGCATTGACTCAAATGTGCGGACGAATTGTCCATCTTTGAAGACAGTAATGGCATCACACAGCTCGAAAATTTCATCCATGCGATGCGAGACGTACAGAATGACTTTCCCTTCATCCCGCAGTTGGCGGATGACACGGAATAACTGTTCAATTTCACGGGACGAAAGGCTACTGGTCGGTTCATCGAAGGCAATCACCCGCGCGTCGCGTGTCAGCGCTTTGGCGATTTCAACCATTTGCCATTGTCCGAGAGAGAGATATTTCAGCGGTGTTTCTGGTGAAACATCCATACCTAAACGAGCGAGCTGACGCGCAGCATCCTGATAAAGTTTTTCTTTATCAATGAAACCATGCTTAGTCGGCAGCTGCCCCAGATAAATGTTCTCTGCAATGGTCATTTCTGGCACCAAATGCAGTTCTTGATAAATGATGGCAATACCACTTTCCAGAGCGTCCACAGTGTTTTGGAACGTGGTTTCTGTGCCACCTAATTTGATGACACCATTTGTCGGTGCCTGAAAACCACTGAGAATTTTCAGCAACGTAGATTTACCGGCACCGTTTTCACCCATCAGTGCATGCACGGTTCCTTCGCGGCAAGAGAAGGAGACATTCTGCAATGCTTTCACGCCGGGGAATTCTTTGCTGATGCCACAAAATTCCAGATAAGGGACTGACTGATTCATTTTTTCACTCCGCGCCCGGCATGGGCTTTCCCCCATGCCGGAGCATATTGATTCCGATTACAGACCTTTTTTCTTCAGCTCGACTTTGAAGTTGTCACGAGTGATCAACACCACGTCAGTCACTTCGGTGAATTTGGCTGGTTCAACACCGTTTACCACCCAGTCATTCAGCATCTGAATACTTTTGTAACCGTGAACGTCAGGGCTTGGCAGCAGAGAACCGAAGAAGCCAGTAGCTTTCGATTTCGACAGCTCATTCACCGCATCCACACCGTTGATACCGATACCCACAACGTTTTCAGCTTTGAAACCCTGACCTTCCGTTGCACGCACACCACCTAATACGGTGTTGTCGTTCATACCAACAATCAGCCAATTTTTCACATCAGGATGTTGCACCAGCATGGAGTTGGCGGCATCCAGTGCGCCTGGAATATCGTTCGCTTTAGTTGGTACGCTGTAAATCTGTGCTTCCGGGAAACTGGCCGCTTTCAATGCACTGATAGAACCTTCCACACGGCGACGAGCGGTGTCTAATTCATTGGCAGTGATGGCTAATACGCCGGTTTCTTTGACATCCCATTTACGGGCGGTCATTTCTTTGAAAAGTTCCTGACCTTGGCGTTCACCAATTTTGGTCGCAGCCATCATCACCAACGGAACATCGGTCATTGGATTGCCTTTGGCATTCACAAACTGGTCATCAACAGTGATGACTTTCAGATCCATGCTCTTTGCCTTCGCCATGATGGCCGGGCCTAATTTTGGATCTGGTGTGCAGATGACAAAGCCTTTCGCGCCGTTAGCGGCCAAGCTGTCAATCGCATTCAGCGTCTTCTCACCGTCTGGAACAGCAATCTTGATGACATCGAAATTCAGATCCTGACCAGCTTTGTCTGCAAAGGCCCATTCAGTCTGGAACCATGGTTCTTCTGGTTGCTTAACCAGATATCCCAACTTCAGCTTCTCTGCAGCAAAAGCAGAATTAGCTATACCAAGCGCTAAACCTGCAGTGATTAGATTTTTAACCATTTTATTCATGGTGTTGTCTCCAGCTGTTGTGTCGTTAAGTTCGATTATTTGATGCTTCAATTGTGTGTGTTGGCATCAACCTGAAAAACAGCAAGCTAAAACAGTTGTTTATCGACTTCGTTGATTG